>DOOK01000214.1:12301-13775 GCA_003512805.1 Erwinia sp.
AAAAGTCGAGGCGGAAGCGCTGAAGCTGAAAATCAACGTCGCGCTGGATACTGACCGTATCACCGATATCACACTGGTGCCGGACGACACGCTCGACGTCGATTTCACCACTACCTTTGAAAGCCTGCGCAATCGCATCCTGGTGGCTAACAGCCCGCATGTGGACGCCATTACCGGCGCGACTACCCAAAGTGAAGCATTGAAAAAAGCGGTGTCGCGGGCGCTTGCCACCTCCAGCAAAGAGCATGTCATTGAAGAGGGCGGCAATCCGCAGGCACCCCAAAACTACGATGTGGTGGTTATCGGCAGCGGTGGCGCCGGGCTGGCGGCGGCTATTCAGGCGCATGACGAAGGCGCGCGCGTGGCCATTATCGAAAAAATGCCGACTATCGGCGGCAACACTATTAAAGCCTCGGTAGGCATGAACGCGGCGGAAACGCGTTTCCAGAAGCTGAAAGGCATCAAAGACAGCAAAACGCTGTTCTATGAAGAAACCCTGAAGGGCGGCCATTTCAAAAACAATCCCGTGCTGTTGAAAGAGTTCGTGGAACTGGCACCCGAGGCGATTGAATGGCTGGCGGCGAAAGGGATCGAGCTGAACGATATCACCATTACCGGCGGCATGAGCATCGATCGTACCCATCGTCCGGCCGATCGCTCTGCAGTGGGGGGCTTTTTGATCAGCGGCCTGGTAAAAAATATCAACCAGCGCAATATTGAAGTGCTGCTGGAAACCTCGGTGGAGGAGATTATCTACGCCGACGGCAGGGTCAGCGGGGTAAAAGTGGTCGATGAATATAACGACAGCCGCATTCTTAACGCGCGCAGCGTGATTGTCGCTACCGGCGGTTTTAGCGCCAACCGGGACATGGTTACCCATTACCGCCCGGAACTGGATGGCTTTGTCACTACTAACCATAAAGGCGCGACGGGCGGCGGTATCGCGCTGCTGCAAAAGCTGGGTGCGGGCACGGTGGATATGGGCGAAATTCAAATCCATCCGACCGTGGAGCAAACCACCTCCTATTTGATTTCTGAATCGATTCGAGGCGGCGGCGCTATGCTGGTTAGCCAGGCCGGGCACCGTTTCTGCAACGAAATGGCGACCCGTGATAAAGTCTCAGCGGACATTATCGCCCTGCCGGAAAAAAGCGCTTGGGTCATCTTTGATGAACAAGTCAGGCTCAACAATAAGGCAGCGGATGAATATCTCGCCAAAGGCTTTGTCATCAGCGCACCGTCCCCGCAGGAGCTGGCAATTAAGCTCAATATGGATCTGCACGCGCTGCTGGCGACGCTGGAACGCTACAACCTGTTTGTCGAGCGGCAGCAGGATGAGGATTTCGGACGCCAGACCGCGATGCGCCATCCGCTAAACCAGGGGCCTTTCTACGCCATTCGTATCGCGCCCGGCGTGCACCATACGATGGGCGGCGTTACCATCAATAGCGATACCGCCGTGCTGGATGAGCAG
>DOOK01000216.1:0-624 GCA_003512805.1 Erwinia sp.
AACTTCTTCCACAGCGAAGACGTTGTACGCCATCCGGTCGTTGCCCGTGTGGTTATCGCCTATGAAGCCTGGGAAGCCGCCGATCAGAAGCGACGCGACACGCTGGCCGAAGAGCGTAAACGTGAAGCACTGGCACTGCAGCAGGCCGCGCAGGAGCAGAAATGAGTACCGTAATACTGGATCTACAGCTGGCATGCGAACAGCCGGAAGGCTTACCGGCAGAGGCCGATTTTCAGCATTGGCTGAATGCGGTACTGCCGCAGTTCCAGGAGGAGAGTGAAGTCACTATCCGCCTGGTGGATGAGGCGGAAAGCCGCGAGCTAAATCACACCTACCGCAGCAAGGATAAACCTACCAATGTCCTTTCGTTTCCTTTTGAAGCGCCGCCGGGCATTGAACTGCCGCTGCTGGGTGATTTGATTATTTGTCGCCAGGTGGTCGAGCGGGAAGCCGCGGAGCAGGAAAAGCCGCTGCTGGCCCACTGGGCGCATATGGTCATCCACGGCAGCCTGCATCTGCTGGGTTATGATCATATCGAAGATGATGAAGCCGAAGAAATGGAGGCGATCGAGACCGAGATAATGCTTGCTCTTGGTTATGCCGACCCGTACATTTCGGAGAAAC
>DOOK01000216.1:679-11512 GCA_003512805.1 Erwinia sp.
CCTTCCCTGACGGAAGGGACACCCTTAATCTCAGCAAGAGTGACAGAAACAAAAACGCCATGAGCGATGACCATTCACAGAACAACGACAGTCCCAGTAGCAAAAAGGGATTTTTTACCCTTATCCTCAACCAGCTGTTTCACGGTGAGCCTAAAAACCGCGACGATCTGCTGGAGCTTATCCGCGATTCCGAGCAGAACGAGCTGATAGACCCGGATACCCGCGACATGCTCGAAGGGGTCATGGATATCGCTGAACAGCGCGTGCGCGACATCATGATCCCACGCTCGCAGATGGTCACGCTGAAGCGTAACCAGTCGCTCGACGAGTGTCTGGACACGATTATCGAATCCGCCCACTCCCGCTTTCCGGTTATCAGCGAAGATAAGGATCACGTTGAAGGCATTCTGATGGCGAAAGACTTGCTGCCGTTTATGAGCAGCGAATCGACTCCGTTCAGCATCGAAAAAGTGTTGCGCCCGGCCGTTGTGGTGCCGGAAAGCAAGCGCGTCGATCGTATGCTGAAAGAGTTTCGCTCCCAGCGCTACCACATGGCGATCGTCATTGACGAGTTTGGCGGCGTGTCTGGCCTGGTCACTATCGAAGATATTCTGGAACTGATCGTTGGCGAAATTGAAGACGAATATGATGACGAAGAAGATCGTGATATCCGTCAGCTGAGCCGCCATACCTACACTATCCGTGCCCTGACGCCGATCGAAGATTTCAATGAAGTCTTTGAAACGCACTTCAGCGACGAAGAAGTCGATACGATCGGTGGGCTGGTTATGCAGGCGTTCGGTCACCTGCCGGCTCGCGGCGAGAGCATTGAGATTGAAGGCTATCAGTTCAAAGTCGCTATGGCCGACAGTCGCCGTATTATTCAGGTTCACGTCAAAATTCCGGAAAACGCGACGCAACCGATACTGGAAGAATAATTTCCCTATGGCTATTGCCTCTTTATACCAGCGCCAGCGGGTTCGCCTGCTTTTAGCGCTGCTGACGGGTGCCGCTGGCACCCTGGCGTTTTCGCCTTACTATGTCTGGCCCGCCGCGCTGGTTTCGCTTTGCGGCCTGCTGGCGCTGACGCTTAACCGTTCGACGCGTCAGGCGACTGCCATCGGTTTCGTCTGGGGCTTTGGCCTGTTTGGCAGCGGCGTTAACTGGGTTTACGTCAGCATCGCCACCTTTGGCGGCATGCCGGGTCCGGTCAACGTTTTTCTGGTGATCTTGCTGGCGGCTTATCTTGCGCTCTACCCCATGCTGTTTGCGGCGTTGCTGAACCGGCTGTTCCCTAAAACCTCGCTGACGCGGCTGGCGCTGGCCGCGCCCGTGCTGTGGCAGATTACCGAGTTTCTGCGCGGTTGGGTGCTTACTGGCTTCCCGTGGCTGCAATTTGGCTATAGCCAGATTGACGGGCCGTTAAAAGGGCTGGGACCGATAACCGGCGTGGAGGGCATCACCTTTGTGCTGACCATCGTGGCCGGGCTGGCGGTCTTTGCTGCGGTAAAACGTCAGTGGATAGCGGCCGTCGGCGCGCTGGCGCTGCTACTGCTGCCCTGGCCGCTGCGCATGATTAGCTGGTATCAGCCCCAGCCTGAACGAATGGTTAATATCGCGCTGGTTCAGGGCAATATTCCGCAATCGCTCAAATGGGCGCCTGACCAACTTATTAATACGCTGAAAACCTATACGTCGCTGACGCGTCCTTATGTGAATAAGGCATCGCTGATTATCTGGCCGGAATCGGCTATTCCCGATCTGGAAACTAACCAGCAGCCTTTTCTGCAAACTGTCGATCGCGAGCTGCGTGCTCAGGGCAGCAGCCTGATTACCGGTATTGTTGATTCACGATTGGAAAACAATCGCTATCACGATTACAACTCCATTGTCGTGCTTGGCGATAAGCAGCCCTATGACTATGAAAGCGGCAGTCGTTACCAGAAAAATCACCTTGTGCCTTTTGGTGAGTTTGTGCCAATGGCCGCGCTGCTGCGTCCACTGGCACCGTTTTTCGATCTGCCCATGTCTTCGTTCAGCCGGGGGGCCTATCGCCAGCCGCAGCTGCAGGCTGGCGGCTATAAGCTGACGGCGGCAATCTGCTACGAAATCGTACTGGGCCAGCAGCTGCGGGATAATTTCCGTCCCGATACCGATTTTCTGCTGACGATTTCCAACGATGCCTGGTTCGGTCATTCCATTGGACCGTGGCAGCATTTCCAGATGGCGCGTATGCGTGCACTGGAGCTGGGTCGTCCGCTCCTGCGTGATACCAACAACGGCGTGACTGCGGTGATTGATGCAGATGGCAGAGCGGAAGAAATGATCCCGCAATTCGTTCCGGATGTTCTGGCTGCCGCTGTCACACCAACCCGGGGGCTGACTCCATACGCTCGTTTCGGCAACTGGACGGTATGGATAGCGACGGCGCTGTTCGCTGCGGCCGCCTTGTTTATGGCGCGACGCAACAGAAGCTGATAGCCAAAGCGCAGGGAAGATGACCGATTCCCTGCGCTTTATTTTTCGTCCTCTTGTATTCTATTTTTTCATTGCTCCGCCCCTTCCCTGCTTAAAAACGCCCCTGCATCCAGGCCATACCGCAAATATGGCATGGCGATTGCAAAATATTTCCTGACTATGCTGAAAATGTCGAAGACCGCGACCAGCCAGCCGGTAGCGCACCCTAACGGTTCATCCTTTGCCCCACCAACGGGCAGCAGCACAGGGAATGCTTTATTTTGGTGCGGCGTACTTCGCAAAACCGAAACTTTATTGTTTCATACCGTTAACATTCAGCTATGTTAAGGCTATCCGGCGCAGCCCTGGCGCTGAAAATACAACAATAAGCGGTTACAAACCCCTCATCACAATCAGCGCACCGTTATGGCGCTTTACAACGAAGGAGTTGGAGATGAAATTTCGGAAAACTGGGCTGTGCCTGCTGACACTGGCCGGCCTGTCGTCCGCCGTGGTTCACGCAGCTGATGCACCGCAAAATACGCTGGACAAAATTGCCAAAAATGGCGTTATCGTCGTCGGTCATCGTGAGTCTTCCGTTCCTTTTTCCTACTACGACAACCAGCAAAAAGTGGTGGGCTATTCGCAGGACTACTCCAACGCCATCGTGGCGGCGATCAAAGCCAAACTTAACAAGCCCGATCTGCAGGTAAAAATGCTGCCGGTCACCTCGCAAAACCGCATTCCCCTGTTGCAAAACGGCACTTACGATTTTGAGTGTGGTTCTACCACCAACAACGTAGAGCGTCAGCAACAGGCTGCCTTCTCTGACACCATTTTTGTTATCGGCACGCGTCTGCTGGTGAAAAAAGGCAGCCCGATTAAAGACTTCTCGGATTTGAAAGGCAAAACTGTGGTGGTCACTTCCGGCACCACTTCTGAAATTCTGCTGCACAAGCTGAATGACGAGAAGAAGATGGAGATGCGCATTATCAGCGCTAAAGATCACGGTGACTCGTTCCGTACGCTGGAAAGCGGTCGCGCCGTGGCGTTTATGATGGACGATGCGCTGCTGGCAGGCGAACGCGCCAAGGCCAAAAAACCGGATAACTGGGAGATCGTAGGCACACCGCAGTCAAAAGAAGCGTACGGCTGTATGCTGCGCAAAGGCGATACCACGTTTAAACAGCTTATGGATGAAACCATCGCTAAAGCGCAGACTTCTGGCGAAGCGACAAAATGGTTCGACAAGTGGTTTACCCAGCCTATTCCGCCTAAGAATCTGAATATGAACTTCGCGCTTTCTGACGATATGAAAGCCACGTTCAAAACACCGAACGACAAGGCGCTGAATTAATAACAAAAATAAGGGCGGCCTGCCGCCTTTGATTGTTGAATATGGGCAAGGACAGACAGCGGCCTGAAAAGCTCGGTGCCAACAACCGACAGCCAGGCCGACGTTTGCCGTGGTCGTTCCCCGCGGCAAACATGCCCCTCACCAATCTTCAGGGTAGCGCTGCTACCCTTTTTTCTACCGGAGTGACTTATGTCAATTGATTGGAACTGGGGCATTTTTCTACAGCAGGCCCCTTTCGGAAATACCACCTATTTGGGGTGGCTGTGGTCCGGTTTTCAGGTCACCATTGCCGTCTCCGTCTGTGCCTGGATCATCGCTTTCTTCGTCGGTTCGCTGTTCGGTATTTTACGTACCGTGCCCCACCGTGGGTTATCTGCCATCGGCACATGCTACGTAGAGCTGTTCCGCAACGTGCCGTTGATAGTCCAGTTTTTTATCTGGTATCTGGTGGTACCGGAACTGCTGCCGGAAAGCATCGGCATGTGGTTTAAATCCGAGCTGGATCCGAACATTCAATTTTTCCTCTGCTCGGTCTTCTGCCTGGGTCTGTTCACCGCCGCTCGCGTCTGCGAACAGGTACGTGCCGCCATTCAGTCACTGCCGCGCGGCCAAAAAAATGCCGGTCTGGCAATGGGTCTGACGCTGCCGCAAACCTATCGTTATGTGCTGCTGCCCAATGCCTACAGGGTTATTGTGCCGCCGATGACGTCAGAAATGCTCAATCTGGTAAAAAACTCCGCTATCGCCTCGACCATCGGACTGGTGGATATGGCCGCGCAGGCGGGTAAGCTGCTGGATTACTCGGCGCACGCTTATGAATCCTTTACCGCAATCACCGTGGCCTACATCGCCATTAACGTTGTAATCATGCTGCTGATGAGCCTGGTCGAACGCAAAGTGCGTCTGCCCGGCGGCATGGGAGGCAAATAATGTACGAATTTGACTGGAGCACAATTGCTCCTAACCTGCCCTACCTGATTAACGGCATGATTATTACGCTGAAAATCACCGCTATCGCCGTGGTTTTCGGCATTATTTGGGGGACGCTGCTGGCCGTCATGCGGCTGTCGAGCTTCAGGCCCGTCAGCTGGTTTGCCAAACTGTACGTCAACCTGTTCCGCTCCGTCCCGCTGGTCATGGTGCTGCTCTGGTTTTATCTGGTGGTGCCCAGCTTTTTGCAGCAGGTTTTGGGGATCTCGCCAAAAACCGATATTCGCCTGATTTCAGCGATGGTGGCCTTCGCCCTGTTTGAAGCCGCCTATTATTCAGAAATTATCCGCGCCGGTATTTTGAGTATCGCGCACGGCCAGGGCAACGCCGCGCTGGCGCTAGGGATGACACAATGGCAGGCGATGCAGCTCATTATCCTGCCGCAGGCGTTTCGTGCCATGGTACCGCTGCTGCTGACTCAGGGCATTGTACTGTTTCAGGATACCTCGCTGGTTTATGTCCTCAGCCTGGCCGACTTCTTCCGCACCGCCGATACGATCGGCATTAATAACGGTACCGAGATTGAAATGGTGCTGTTTGCCGGCGCGGTTTACTTTGTTATCAGCCTTAGCGCTTCGCTTTTAGTCAGCTATCTGAAGAAAAAAAGGACAGTTTAAATGATTACCCTGAAAAACGTTTCTAAGTGGTATGGTCACTTTCAGGTGCTGACCGACTGCTCTACCGAAGTTAAAAAAGGCGAAGTGGTGGTGGTGTGTGGCCCTTCCGTTTCCGGTAAATCGACCCTGATCAAAACGGTCAACGGACTCGAACCGGTTCAGCAAGGCAGCATTGCCGTCAACGGTACGGCCGTCAACGAGAAGAAAACTAATCTGGCGCAGCTGCGTGCAAAGGTCGGGATGGTTTTCCAGCACTTTGAGCTTTTCCCCCATCTGACCATTGTTGAAAATCTGACGCTGACACAGGTTAAGGTGTTGAAGCGCAACAAAGAAGAGGCGCGCCAGAAAGGTTTGAAGCTACTGGAGCGCGTCGGTCTCTCTGCCCATGCCAACAAGCATCCTGGTCAGCTTTCCGGGGGGCAGCAGCAGCGTGTAGCTATCGCACGGGCACTTTGCATGGATCCGGTAGCGATGCTGTTCGATGAACCGACTTCCGCGCTGGACCCGGAAATGATCAATGAAGTGCTGGACGTCATGGTAGAGCTGGCGAACGAGGGGATGACGATGATGGTAGTGACGCATGAGATGGGCTTCGCCCGCAAGGTCGCTAATCGGGTTATCTTTATGGATGAAGGCAAAATTATTGAGGACTCGCCCAAAGACGATTTCTTTAATAATCCACGCTCAGATCGTGCTAAAGATTTTTTAGCTAAGATCCTGCATTAGTATCGATTCCCAGGGCGGCTAAAATGCCGCTCTTTCCTTTTCACCTTATGGATATTCTTTTTCACATGCGCCTTACCCTGACAGAAACGACGGTTTGTAGATTGATAAAAATCTAACCCTCATCCGGCTAACTTTATTCCCCTTAAAAATCAGCTTGCGTTAACCCTGTCGCCGGGATGCGGCATTCTGAATAAAATTTAATTTTAAAGGGCAGCATGTCCACGCTGGATGCAACTCCCTTAAAGCAGATTTCCGGCGGTACGAAGGCAAAGCCTCTGCGCATTTTTTAAGTACTCTCCCGTCTGGCTTATCCCTGACACGAAAAGCTTTTCCAATCCAGAGGACAAAGCAGGCCTGCAGGCTTACAGGGACGGGGAAAAATTAGCAGCCTTCATTAGCCCTTTAAGTAAAACGTTTACTGATAATCGCTTTTATTGCAGCTGACAGAAATTATTTTACTATCAGACGATAAAGCCTGAGCCAGAACGCCGACCCAGGCTTTGCTATTTTTCCCGCGCTTAACGCCCTGCCTGACTTATTTTCAGGGTTCAAAAGCCCGCCGCTGAAACTGATCGTTACCGCATACAGGACAGCGCGTCAGCGTTTCCGGCGTATAAATAGCCCGGGTAAACTGGCATTTTTCGCACACCAGATTCCCCAACCCCACCACTTCGCCGCTCTGATAAACACCGTGATGGTTTAAATCCTGAAAAACCTCGCGCCACTCCAGCTGGCTCTTATCGGTGATATCTGCCAGCTCTTTCCAGACGCTTTCCCGGATGACCCGCATAAAAACGCTGTCACCGCTGTCTGCCTGATTTTCCGTGTAGCTACGAGCGAACTCTTCCAGATCGCGACGTACGGCGCGGGTAACATCGTCAATCTGACTGCGCGTCAGTTCGCCTCGGTTATTCATGCGCTGCCGGGCCGACTCTACTAAAGCATCAATATCATGCTCGCCTTTATTAATTCTCTCGGTAAGAGAGGAAACCAGTTCACGATAATACTGAGCAACCTTGTTCATTTTATCTCCTGAGCATGCCGATAAATGCTTCCTTCAGTTTAGCGCTAAACCGATTATTGCAGCGGGACGGCAGTGAAATTTGCCTGCCATCTTCCAGCTTGCAGAGAAATGCCCGTTGTCAGGGCGGTTACTGTTGTTGCGCCGGGGGCGGATCAGCTATGCTATGCGGATCTGAACGAACATTAAGCCCGGCGCGACTCACCAGGTGCCCGGCGCTATTTACAAAGGACCACTGGCTGCCATGCAAGAGCAATATCGCCCGGAAGAGATAGAATCCCGTGTTCAACAGCATTGGGATGAGAAGCAAACCTTTAAAGTCACCGAAGAAGAAGGTAAAGAGAAGTACTACTGCCTCTCCATGCTGCCCTATCCTTCTGGCCGCCTACATATGGGCCACGTGCGTAACTACACTATCGGCGACGTTATCTCACGTTATCAGCGCATGTTGGGCAAAAACGTGCTGCAGCCTATCGGTTGGGATGCCTTTGGCCTGCCTGCCGAAGGTGCCGCGGTAAAAAACAACACCGCGCCTGCGCCATGGACCTACGATAATATCGCTTATATGAAGAACCAGCTTAAGCTGCTGGGCTTTGGCTATGACTGGAGCCGCGAGCTGGCCACCTGTCAGCCGGAGTATTACCGCTGGGAACAGTGGTTCTTCACCAAACTCTATGAAAAAGGCCTGGTCTACAAAAAGACTTCCGCCGTGAACTGGTGTCCGAACGATCAAACCGTACTGGCTAACGAGCAGGTTATTGATGGCTGCTGCTGGCGCTGCGACAGCAAAGTTGAGCGTAAAGAAATCCCGCAGTGGTTTATCAAAATCACTGCCTACGCCGACGAGCTGTTAAACGATCTGGATACGCTGGAAAGCTGGCCTGAGCAGGTCAAAACCATGCAGCGCAACTGGATTGGCCGCTCTGAAGGCGTGGAAATCACGTTTGACGTTACCGACAGCGAAGAGAAGCTGACCGTCTACACCACGCGTCCCGACACCTTTATGGGCGTGACCTACCTGGGCGTTGCCGCCGGCCATCCGCTGGCGATTCAGGCCTCGATGAATAATCCTGTGCTGGCAGATTTCATTGCCGAATGCCGCAACACCAAAGTCGCCGAAGCAGAAATGGCGACAATGGAGAAAAAGGGCATGGCAACCGGTCTCTTCGCTATCCATCCGCTGACCGGCGAACAGTTGCCTGTATGGGTAGCCAACTTCGTCCTGATGGAATACGGCACTGGCGCGGTGATGGCTGTTCCGGGCCACGATCAGCGTGACTGGGAGTTTGCCACCAAATACGATCTGCCGGTGAAACCGGTTATCCTGAATACGGACGGCAGCGAGCCGGATCTGAGCGCGGCAGCGATGACCGAGAAAGGCACGCTGTTCAACTCTGGCGAATTCGACGGCCTCTCTTATGAAGACGGCTTTAATGCCATTGCCACCCGCCTGGCGGAAAAAGGCGTCGGCGAGCGCAAAGTCAATTATCGCCTGCGTGACTGGGGCGTGTCTCGCCAGCGCTACTGGGGCGCGCCAATCCCTATGGTGACGCTGGAAGACGGCACCGTGATGCCGACACCTGCCGATCAACTGCCCGTGATCCTGCCAGAAGATGTCACCATGGACGGTATCACCAGCCCGATCAAAGCCGACCCGGAGTGGGCGAAAACCACCGTCAACGGCCAGCCGGCACTGCGTGAAACCGACACTTTCGACACCTTTATGGAGTCCTCCTGGTACTATGCCCGCTATACCTGCCCGGACTTTGATAAGGGAATGCTGGACCCGGCTGCGGCCAACTACTGGCTGCCGGTCGATCAGTATGTAGGCGGCATTGAGCATGCAATCATGCACCTGCTCTATTTCCGCTTCTTCCACAAGCTGCTGCGCGACGCCGGACTGGTCAGCTCAAATGAACCCGCTAAGCGCCTGCTCTGCCAGGGCATGGTGCTGGCTGACGCCTTCTACTGGCTGGGCGCCAACGGCGAGCGCAACTGGGTTTCTCCGGTTGACGTAACCGTGGAGCGTGACGAAAAAGGCCGTATCGTGAAAGCCAGCGACGAAGCGGGCCACGAGCTGGTGTACGCGGGCATGAGCAAAATGTCCAAATCGAAAAACAACGGTATTGACCCACAGGTCATGGTAGAGCGCTACGGCGCAGATACCGTGCGCCTGTTTATGATGTTTGCTTCCCCGGCTGAAATGACGCTGGAATGGCAGGAGTCCGGTGTGGAAGGCGCCAACCGCTTCCTGAAACGCGTCTGGAAGCTGGTCTTTGAACACACGGCAAAAGGCCCGGCTGATACGCTCGATCTGAACAGCCTTACCGAAGAACAGAAATCGCTGCGCCGCGATCTGCACAAGACGATTGGTAAAGTCTCGGACGATATCGGTCGCCGTCAGACCTTCAATACGGCTATCGCCGCTATTATGGAACTGATGAACAAGCTGGCTCGCGCGCCGCAAGAGGCACCGCAGGATCGGGCGCTGATGCATGAGGCGCTGCTGGCCGTAGTGCGTATGCTTTATCCTTTCACGCCGCACGCCTGCTTTACCCTGTGGGAAGCGCTGGGTGGTGAAGGCGAAGTAGACAATGCGCCATGGCCGCAGGCTGACGAAGCCGCAATGGTAGAGGATTCTCTGCTGGTCGTGGTGCAGGTTAACGGTAAGGTTCGCGGCAAGATCACCGTTCCGGCGGAGGCGACTCAGGAGCAGGTGCAGGCACGTGCTGCACAAGAGCACCTGGTTGCAAAATATCTTGATGGCGTCACTATTCGTAAAGTGATTTACGTTCAGGGCAAGCTGCTTAACCTGGTCGTGGGTTAATGTCAGGAGGAAGAGTGCGACAGATTATCTCTCTGCTTATTGCCGGACTGGTGCTACTCACCGCCGGCTGCGGCTATCATCTGCGCGGAACCACGTCGGTTCCGCATGAAATGAAAACCATGATCGTGGATACGGGTGACCCGTACGGCCCGCTGGCGCGTGCCGTTCGTGAACAGCTGCGTCTTAATAACGTGAACGTTTTAGAGAAACCAGGCCTGCGTAAAGACGTGCCGTCGCTGCGTCTGGGAACGGAAACTCAGGGACGCGATACGGCGTCTATTTTCCAGGACGGTAAAACTGCCGAGTATTCCCTGGTGATGACCGTTAATGCTCAGGTATTGATCCCGAATAAGGGTATCTATCCGCTCAGCGCTACGGTTTACCGCTCCTTCTTTGATAACCCGCTGGCTGCGCTGGCGAAAGACTCTGAGCAGGACATTATCATCAGCGAGATGCGCGCTCAGGCGGCTCAGCAGTTGGTGCGTAAGCTGCTGACTGTCCATGCGGCGGAAAATGACAGCTCGGTGAACACGTTGGGTAACACACCACCGGCTATCGATCAGACCTCACCACGCGCCGTTTTACCTAACAGCTCTTACGCCAGATGATCAGGATCTATCCTGAACAGCTTGGCGCGCAGCTCCGCGAGGGGCTGCGCGCCTGCTATATTCTGAGCGGTAATGAGCCGCTGTTGCTGCAGGAGGCACAGGATGCCGTGCGGGCCAGTGCCCAGCAGCAGGGCTTCACCGAACATTTCAGCGTCGCGGTCGATCAACAAACCGACTGGGATGCCATCTACTCAACCTGTCAGGCGCTCAGCCTGTTCGCCAGTCGTCAG
>DOOK01000123.1 GCA_003512805.1 Erwinia sp.
ACTACACTCTTTCCCTACACGACGCTCTTCCGATCTCGCTGCGAGAAATAGTGCGCCATGCCGCCTTCATGATCGGAAAGCCCGTTGATGGCGTTGCCGTACCCCATGGCGGAAATTTTCTCCGCACCGGTCGCCAACATCGGATCCATCATGAACTTGAAGCTTTCCTGGTTGTAGTAGTAAGCCACAAAACGCTGATAGGTTTTCAGATCGCCGCCGTAGCGCAAAGGCGACCCCTGGATCTCTGCAGGAACCGTTGGGAGATCGCTCAGCGTAACGCGTGCCTGAGCCAGCAGCGTCCGGTAATCTTGTTCCGCCGCCAGTTTTTCCAACGCTTCAAGCGTGGTGTAGCTGCGCTTGATGCTGTGATCGTAATAGAGCATGCCGCCAGCCTCAATGCGGCCGCGACGCAGAACGCTCTCCGGTGGGAAGGCAATCTGGCCCGCTTCTGACATGGCGCCGATATACTCAGTGGTTTCCACCGAGCGCAGCGGACGCAGGCCCAGGCGGTCGAGACGGGCACCGATAACGTCTCCGTTGCCGAAAATCAATGCGGCCGGACCGTCATTTTTCTCTTCGTACAGCGAGAAGTACTCCAGCATTGCGCGCACTTCCGGCGACAGCGTATCGTCGTTTTCCCAGGCTGGCGGCATCATTGAAACCACAGCTTTGATCAAATCAAGATTATCTTCCATCAGGCGGCTGTGGATACTTTGATCCAGTCGCGAGCTGTCTGACTGCCCCTTCGGCCGCACGATTTTCTTGCCACGAGCCAGGGCGAGCGCGGCTTCGGCAATACGGTTTTTACGGTCGGTGTTCAGTTCACCATTGTGCGCCATCAGGCGGAATGGCTGAGCCATGGTGGTATGCGGATCGGTATTTGTCGAAAAGCGGGTATGGAAAAACAAGCCGCGTACCTGATGATCCGGATCGGTCAGATCTTTGAAGTAAGGGATCACTTCATTGGAGTTCAGGCGCGCTTTGAAAACCTGGGTGCGCGAAGAAAGAGAAAGCGGATAAAGCCCGCCGAATTCGCTTTCGGTAAAGGCGCGCGCTTCAATATCCAGCAGGGCACGATAGATGCGTTTTTCAAAAGCGTTCTGGTCTGCTGTGTCGGCGGGCGCGTTAAAAATCCACTGCACGATAGGCAGCTGGAACTGAATAGCTGCCGGGCGCAGGACGCTGGTATCCAGCGGCATATCGCGCTTGAGAACGATCTCCAGCCCGTACGCGGCCAGGGTTTCTTCCACCAGACTTTCGGCGTTGGCGCGTAAGGTGCTGTCTTTTGGTACGAAAAAGTTGCCGACGCCAAAGCGGCCAGTGTTCAGCGGTAACCCGGTGATTTTGCGGAAAAAGTGCAGTGAGATATCCACGTTAACACCGGCACCGTCGCCTACGCCTTCGGCCGACATGCCGCCGCGATGGGGCACGGTGCAGAGCGCGCTGTGTGCCATCTGAAGAATCTCATGGGTCTGCTCGCCGTCCTTACGGGTAATGAAACCGACGCCACAACTGTCGTTCTCTTTCGATGGGTCGTACAGACCATAGGGAAACGCTTTTGGATTGGACATGGCAGACCTCCTGACTTCTTTGACATTACCTACGTTATTTCAGGCACAGAATGCAATGGAGAAGACTCCGGCTCTGTATCGTTTTTTCCTGACTGCTTATAAGTGGGCGACTGTGCGCCGGGCATGTTTTCTTCAGACCGTGCTGAAGGAAGCTGCTCGTTATTTTCCGGGTCTCTGAGAGGAGAAAGCCTGGGGAGTCTTCTTGCTGCATAGATATGCCGAGACACTGGCCCGTCAGGAACGCTTCCAGCGAAATTCCAACTTATCGGGAAAGCGTACTCAGGTCAAATAGGGCGCTTAGGAAGGTTTTATCGCGATGTATGCTAATTAACCTTTTGATTATTAAGTTTTTGTAGCACTTTTTTCTGCATGAGGCCCGGGCATTTAAACCCCCTTAAGTGTGAACTGTCTCACTGTAGTGCAGGCTGCAAATCTCTGCACCATGCTGGTGCCCGGTGTATTAACAGCACAAAATGCCAGGAAAGAGATATTAATTATTGAAAGCGACTGTTTTTAAGCGTGATGCTTATTTGGATTAAACTGCCTGGCATCATTAGTAAAATTAATCAGCCCTTTTTTGATTTTATCTGCGGTTAATATGAATGGTTATTCATTACGTTTCAGGTAAAAGCGTGGCCGCAGGCGCTTGTCGCCATGACTTTCAAAAAGGAATAATGCACTTAAGGCAAAACGGCACAGGCGGAATGAACGTCACTTTTCGCGTACCGGTGGGGCAGCCTGAGGTATACCCTGTATCACGAATACAGAGGGATGCCGGTAACCCATCCCAGCGACCGCCGGGACAGCGGTCATCCTCCCTTATTGAAAACAGCGGCAAGGCTTGCCAGGCAGATCCTTTTCTCTGGCCAGCGCGCGACACGCAGAGGGGGGCCAGGGGAGTTATCTCTCCTCCATCCCGCTACGGCTACGTCAACCGTGCCTTTTCTTTCGGCCTGCACCGAAGCGGTGCAGCGAGTGCGGAAAGCCGCCATCTTTGTCTTTTAAGCTTTTGCGGTATGATTGACGATACCGCTCCTGAAGAGATCTTTTATGAAACAAATTCGTCTGTTAGCCCAGTACTACGTCGATTTAATGGTGAAGCTGGGCCTGGTGCGCTTTTCACTGCTGCTGGCCTCTGCGCTGGTGGTGCTGGCGATGATCGTGCAGATGGCGGTCACCATGGTGCTGCGCGGTCATGTAGAAAGCATTGATATGGTCCGCTCGGTCTTTTTTGGGCTGTTGATTACGCCGTGGGCCGTCTATTTTTTGTCGGTGGTAGTGGAACAGCTTGAAGAGTCGCGACAGCGTCTGG
>DOOK01000036.1 GCA_003512805.1 Erwinia sp.
ATATTTATCGTCTGATGCCGCAGGAAGAAAAATAATTTAGCGCCGCAAGGCGTTTTTCACGGGAAGCAAGATATGGAAGAACAACGACAGCCCCAGGGCGAGATGGTGTTGAGGACGCTGGCGATGCCTGCAGATACCAACGCCAACGGCGATATCTTCGGTGGCTGGCTGATGTCGCAGATGGATATGGGTGGGGCTATCCTGGCGAAAGAGATCGCGGGCGGCCGCGTGGTGACGGTCAGGGCCGACGGCATGACCTTTCTGAAGCCGGTGGCAGTAGGCGACGTGGTCAGCTGCCACGCACGCTGCATCCGTACCGGCAGCAGCTCCATCACGATTAATGTCGAGGTCTGGATCAAGAAAGTGGCTTCGGAACCTATTGGACAGCGCTACTGCACCACCGAAGCGGTCTTTATCTACGTGGCGGTGGACAGTAAGGGCAAATCCCGCCCGCTTCCGCCTGAGAAAAGCCACTTTAGCGAAGCGTAACGACAATAAAAAGGGGGTGCACTGTTGCTCCCCCTTTTTGCTATAGCCCGCCGGGTCGTCCTTTACTCAATGCTTGCCCCCCCACTGATTTTAAAGACGACATTCATTTTCACATCTTTGCCCGCTTTGCCCGGCTCGTAGCGCCACTTTCGCATTGCGTTTTTCACCGCACGCTCAAACATATTGCGCGGCTCGGCTTCGATAATACGGATATTGTTGACCTGCCCCGAGCTGTCCACGTCAAACAGAACGCGTACGTGGCCTTCCAGACGCAGTGCAGAAGCACGTTGCGGATAGTCGGGTTTGCCTATGCTTAACGCTTTTGGTCCGGACTCAACCGCCTTAGAAGGCGCTGCGGACGTTTTTGGCGCGGTTGACGGTTTGGTCGCTGTCGCCGTACGGTCGTTACTAAACGGCGCGGCCTGACGTGGCTCTTCGCGTGGTTTGACCTCTTTCTTCGGCTTTACCACTTCCTTTTTCGGCTTGGGTTTAGGCCTGGGTTTAGAAACAGGTTTCGGGATTGGCACCGGTTCCGCTTTGGGCGGCTCGGGTTCCGGTTCCGGTTCAGGTTCCGCTACCGGTTGCGGCGCGGGCTGGGGCGCAGGCTGCGGCTCCGGCTGAACTTCCGGCGCGACCAGAGAGACGCTGATAGGCTGAGACGCTTTTGGCACTTCCACGGTCTGGTGAAAAGAGGCATAGAGTATCCCACCGATCGCCACGGCGTGCAGCCCCACGGAAAGCAGGGTTGATAGCGAAAGGCGGCGAGGAAATGAAGTTTCTGTCAGCGTCGTCATAATCTTTCTGCTGTAAAAGTTGAGGCGTAAGTTTAAATGCAAATAGCAATCAGTTTCAACAACTCGCGCCTTCCAGCGTGAATTTGTCCGTAAACTGGTCGGTAAAGGGGACAACGGCAGCAAAAGCATCTTTCGTTTGCAGAATAGCGAACGATGCCTTAACGTGATCGCCCATTATTAGCGATCGACAGGAGTTAACGTGCTCTACGTAATTTATGCAGAAGACAATGCGGATTCACTGGAAAAACGTCAGGCGGTACGCCCTGCGCATGTGGCACGTTTGCAGCTGTTGCAGGATGAAGGCCGTCTGATTATCGCCGGGCCGATGCCGGCAGTAGACAGTAATGAACCTGGCGTAGCGGGTTTTACCGGCTCTACCGTTATCGCCGAATTCTCTTCGCTGGAAGAGGCGCAGTCCTGGGCGCAGGACGATCCTTATATCGCCGCAGGCGTTTATAAGCAGGTTGCCGTTAAGCCCTTTAAACGCACGTTTTAACGCTTAACGAGAACCCTGATGAAAATTGGCTATCTTTTCCCTGCCGCTGTCGGGATAGCGGGCGCCGCTCTACTGGTCTGGTTTATTGCCAGCGGGGCCTGGATGCCGGGTGCCTGACGGGCGGATGAAGACCCGGCTACAGGCCGGGCCTTTACGCTTACACTATCTGAGTAATAAACAGAATAGAACGACGCTGCTGCTGGCTTAGCTGGTGGCGAATGGCATGCATCCGCCCATAACGTCTTGACTGCCCTTCCAGCCAGCGCGCCCGGCGGCGCTGAATTTGACGCGACATGCGCCAGCGTGCAACTTCATTCCTACTCCGTCTCATATTACCCTCTTCACTTGCCAAAACTCGCGCCGCATTATAAAGACTTCTGTCTCTACGCCAAGTCCGATGACTTGAGGAAAAGGTTTCGTCCGCCCCGATCTGCACGTAAACTCCTGTAATCAGAGGTGAACAGGACTTCCGCTTTTATGACGACATTTTATACTTTAATGAGCTGGCTGCTGCTGTTTGGTTACTGGCTGTTGATTGCCGGGGTCACGCTGCGCATTCTGATGAAGCGGCGTGCGGTTCCCTCGGCGATGGCCTGGCTGCTGATTATTTATATCCTGCCTCTGGTGGGCATCGTTGCCTATCTCTCTTTCGGCGAGCTGCATCTGGGAAAGCGCCGCGCCGAGCGCGCCCGCACCATGTGGCCTTCCACCGCTAAATGGCTGAACGATCTGAAATCCTGTCACCATATTTTTGCCGGTGATAACAGCGATGTGGCGCGATCTCTGTTTCAGCTTTGTGAAAATCGTCAGGGTATTGCCGGGGTAAAAGGCAATCAGCTGCAGCTGCTTACCTCTACGGAAGAGACGATGCAGGCGCTGATCCGCGACATCCAGCTGGCTCGCCACAATATCGAGATGGTGTTTTATATCTGGCAGCCCGGCGGCATGGCGGATGAAGTAGCGGAAGTGCTGATGGCCGCAGCGCGGCGCGGCGTTCACTGTCGGCTGATGCTGGACTCTGCCGGCAGCGTGCAGTTTTTCCGCAGCGAATGGCCCGCCATGCTGCGCAATGCCGGTATTGATGTCGTGGAGTCGTTAAAGGTCAGTCTGCTGCGCGTGTTTCTACGCCGTATGGACCTGCGTCAGCATCGTAAAGTGGTGCTGATCGATAACTATATTGCCTATACCGGCAGCATGAACCTGGTCGACCCGCGCTTTTTCAAACAGAGCGCAGGCGTCGGCCAGTGGATTGACCTGATGGCGCGGATGGAAGGCCCGGTGGCGACAACCATGGGGATTATTTACTCCTGCGACTGGGAGATTGAAACCGGCAAGCGCATTTTGCCGCCGCCGCCGGACGGGACCATCATGCCGTTCGAGCAGGAAAGCGGCCATACCATACAGGTTATTGCCTCCGGGCCTGGCTTTCCGGAAGACCTTATTCACCAGGCGCTGCTGACCGCCGTGTATTCGGCGCGTGAGCAGCTGATCATGACCACGCCCTATTTTGTTCCCAGCGACGATCTGCTACATGCTATCTGTACCGCCGCGCAGCGCGGCGTGGAGGTCAGCATTATCGTGCCAAGACATAACGACTCCCTGCTGGTAGGCTGGGCGAGCCGGGCTTTCTTTGCGGAGCTGCTGGAGGCAGGCGTCAAGATTTATCAGTTTGAAGAGGGCCTGTTACATACCAAAAGCGTGTTGGTAGATGGACAGCTTAGCCTGATCGGCACGGTTAACCTGGATATGCGCAGCCTGTGGCTTAATTTTGAGATCACGTTAGTGATAGACGACGACGGCTTTGGCGGCGATCTGGCGCGCGTTCAGGATGATTATATCGCCCGTTCGCGGCTACTGGATGCAAAACAGTGGACGCGGCGCGCCTGGTGGCAGAGGATTGTCGAGCGAATTTTTTACTTTTTCAGCCCGCTGTTATAAAGCAGCCTTGCACAGCCCTGATGGGCATTATGGGAAATTTTATGGATTTAAATAACCGCCTTACCGAAGACGAAACCCTGGAACAGGCCTACGATATTTTCCTGGAACTGGCGGGCGATAACCTCGATCCGGCCGATATCCTGCTGTTCAATCTTCAGTTTGAGGAGCGCGGCGGCGCAGAGCTGCACGACCCGGCTGAAGACTGGGCCGAGCAGGTGGATTTCGATCTGAATCCCGATTTTTTTGCGGAAGTGGTGATTGGTCTGGGTGAAAACGACGGCGACCCGGTGACCGATATTTTTGCTCGCGTCCTGCTGTGCCGTGAAAAAGATCATAAGCTTTGTCATATCCTGTGGCGCGAATAAGCCGCCCCTGACAGGAGCCGCACCCCGTTGCCGGGATGCGAGCCGGTCTTACAAAGGATCCACCTTCAGGCAAGATACCGCGTGACGGAAGCTGCCTTCCAGCAGCGGACGGGTTTTAGCGCACTCCGGCCCGGCTATCGGGCAGCGAGTGCGGAACACGCAGCCTGACGGTGGATCGATTGGCGAAGGCAGTTCCCCTTCCAACAGCTGGATAACCTTATTTTTTTCCAAATCAGGATCGGGGATCGGCACGGCCGACATCAGCGCCCGGGTATAAGGATGCTGCGGATTCTGATAAACCTCGTCATAAGTCCCCAGCTCTACGGCATGGCCCAGATACATCACCAATACGCGATCGGAAATATGTTTTACCACCGCCAGATCGTGCGCGATAAAGATCAGCGACAGCCCCATTTCGCGCTGCAATTTCTGCAGCAGATTGACCACCTGAGCCTGGATAGAGACATCCAGCGCGGAAACCGGTTCGTCACAGATAATCAGTTTAGGCTCAAGGATCAGCGCCCGGGCGATGCCGATACGCTGGCACTGACCGCCGGAAAACTCATGCGGGTAGCGGTTAATCAGGTTCGGCAACAGCCCTACCTTCATCATCATCGTCTTGACCCGCTCTTTCACTTCCTGACGCGCCATTTTGGGATGATAGGTACGCAGCGGCTCGGCGATGATATCGCCAATAGTCATGCGTGGATTCAGCGAGGCCAGCGGATCCTGAAAAATCATCTGGAT
>DOOK01000079.1 GCA_003512805.1 Erwinia sp.
AGCCGAAATAATCTACGGTGTAGCCTACGATAGCGCTGGCGGCCACCGAGCCGCCGAGATAGCCGAACAGGCCAGTAAAGCCCGCCGCCGTTCCCGCTGCCTTCTTCGGAGCCAGCTCCAGAGCATGCAGCCCAATCAGCATAACTGGCCCATAAATCAGGAAGCCAATCACGATCATGCAGCCCATATCCACAGCCGGATTGCCGGGCGGGTTCAGCCAGTACACTATCGTCGCCAGCGTTACCAGCAGCATAAAGAAGACGCCCGTCGCGCCACGATTTCCTTTAAATACCTTGTCGGACATCCAGCCGCACAGCAGCGTGCCGGGGATACCGGCATACTCATAAAGAAAGTAGGCCCAGGAAGATTTATCCAGCGTAAAGTGCTTCACCTCTTTTAAATAGGTGGGCGACCAGTCGAGAATGCCGTAGCGCAACAGGTAAACAAAAACGTTAGCCAGCGCGATATACCAAAGCAGCCGGTTGGGTAATACGTACTGCATGAAAATTTGTTTGGCAGTCAGTTCCTCTTCCTGGCTCTTATCGTAATCAGGCGGATAATCGTTTTTATACTCTTCTATGGGCGGCAAGCCGCAGGACTGCGGCGTATCACGCATGAGCGCAAAGGCGATGACGGCTACCAGGATGGCGGCGAAAGCAGGCATATAGAAGGACGCTTTCCAGTCGTTAAACCAGTACATCCCCAGCAAAAACAGCAGCGGAGGCAGGCCGCCCCCGACGTTGTGCGCGCAGTTCCAGACGGAAACAATGCCGCCGCGCTCCTTGTGTGACCACCAGTGCACCATGGTACGCCCACAGGGCGGCCAGCCCATGCCCTGAAACCAGCCGCATACAAACAGCAGCACAAACATGACGGCAATGCTGGAGGTGGCCCAGGGAACGAACCCCATAAATAGCATGACCAGCGCGGCCAGAATTAATCCCGCGGGCAAAAAGTAGCGTGGATTAGAGCGGTCAGAAACGGAACCCATAATAAATTTAGAAAAACCATAAGCGATGGAAATACCTGAAAGCGCAAAGCCCAGGTCGCCTCGTGAAAACCCCTGTTCGATGAGTGAAGGTATTGCCAGGGCAAAGTTTTTCCGAACCAAGTAATAGGCTGCATAACCGAAGAAAATGCCAAAAAATATCTGCCAGCGTAATTTCCGATAAAGCGGGTCGATCTCACTGGTGTTGACGCGCGTTCGATGCGCCGCAGGTTTAAAGACAGATAACATAAGAGCCTCCGATGGCAATTTATATTTGCTTTTTTGCGTGATGGAGCAACCGATAATAGCTATGAGATGTCGCGGACAGAGCCTAAAAGAAAAAAGGCGGCTTCGCTGTGAAAGAGAACTCAAATGTTACATTTTTATGACAGTAAGATGATTTATGCGGCACGCTTCTCTTAATGCTTTTGGTAACGGTTGAAAAGAGTGTGAGCCGTTTCACTTAATTTGGCCGCCCATATTGGGTTGCGCACTTAATGAGCAGATGTAAACCAGATATTTTCCCGTCGTCAGGGTGATTTCGCTACACTGTGCCCACTTTTTACTATTGAGTTTTTATCGTGATCTTATTGATAATAACCACTGTCCTGTGGGCCTTTTCCTTCAGCCTTATTGGCGAATATCTGGCTGGTCAGGTAGACAGCGTCTTTTCCGTGTTGGTCCGCCTGCTGCTGGCCGCCGTGGTTTTCCTGCCTTTTCTACGCTGGCGCGGTTACCGCCCGTCCACGCTGCTGCTTTATATGGCCGTAGGCGCGCTCCAGCTGGGCATCATGTATCTGTTCAGCTTTGAGGCTTATCTCTACCTTAGCGTTTCTGAGCTGCTGCTGTTTACGGTTATGACGCCGCTCTATATCACCCTGATTTATGATCTGATGAGTGGACGCGGTATTCGTCCCGGCTATGCGCTGAGTGCGCTGCTGGCCGTGGCCGGTGCGGCGATCATTCGTTATGACAAAGTCAGCGACCACTTCTGGTTTGGCCTGCTGCTGGTACAGCTGGCCAATATTTGTTTTGCCGTGGGGATGGTGGGCTACAAGCGCCTGCAGGAAACGCGGCCGATGCCGCAGCACGTTGCTTTTTCCTGGTTCTATATGGGCGCGGCGCTGATCGCCGTTATCGCCTGGTGCCTGTGGGGGAATCCACAAAAGCTGCCGACCACGACGCTGCAATGGAGCATTCTGATCTGGCTTGGGGTAGTGGCCTCCGGGTTAGGCTACTTTATGTGGAACTATGGTGCGACACAGGTTGATGCCGGCACGCTGGGCATTATGAATAACATGCACGTGCCGGCGGGCTTGCTGGTTAACCTGGCTATCTGGCAGCAGCAGCCGCACTGGCCGAGCTTTATCGTCGGCGCGGCGGTGATTTTCGCGTCGCTGTGGGTGCACCGGCACTGGGTGATCCGGAAATAACATAACGTTAAGCAGGGTATATCACGTCCTGCTTAACGTGGCTGTTTAGCCGGTTATCAATCCTGCAAGGTCGCTATTTTACTCATCGGCAGCTTAATATTTTTCTCAATCGTATTTACCAATACGCGGCCCGTCTCTGCTTTTGCTCTCCTTACCCGTTCGTCGGTTTAGCCCCTGCCTGACAGCAGAACTATTTTACAAAAGTGGAGGGCGAGCTGGAAATAATTACGGTGGCAGCCTGAATTTTGCCCGTGCCGCTAATAAAGTCGACTTCATTATTATCAAGTTTTCTCATAATAAATGCTTTTTCATGACTTACGTATTTACAGTGCGTAAATGCCGGATAGATATTATGAGGGTGGATTTAAGCTGTCGGGAAGAAGAGGGGAGACATTATCGTGAGCACACTTGCTGGCAGGCAGCCCGGAGGCTGCACACGCTTTAAGCTTTTTTCGCCGGGGCAGGGCGTAATTTTATCGTCATCCCTTTCAGGAAATTCCTTAAAATCTGATCGCCGCATTCACGATAGTTTTTATGACCCGGCTTACGGAAAATAGCGCCAATTTCAGACTGGCCTACAGCAAAGTCAACCGTTTTAAGGACGTCGATAATATCCGTCGTTAGAAGATCGAAAGAGATCGGAAGAGCGGTTCAGCAGGAATGCCGAGACCGGAACGGTATC
>DOOK01000082.1 GCA_003512805.1 Erwinia sp.
AATAAAATTCTCTCAAGTGTGGGGAAGTAAAAGGTTGCGACCGATTTAAAAGCAATAAAGGATAGCCGGTGAGGGGACTTCAGCCCAACGATTTTAAAGGCGCCAGAGTCGTGCTGAGACGGCCGACGCCCACAACATGATGACCAGGCTTATGTCAGGTCGTGCAGCGGTTTACCTGACGGAAGCCCTATGCTGAAATCAGCAAAGGTAATTTCAAGTCCTTGCCTCTCCGGCGTACAGCCCATCACCCCTATAAAGCGTTGTTTAGCTTTTGGCCAGTGGCAGAGCCTTAACAGCGGCCATATTTCGCCGTCTGTCGAATACTGGATCCTTAATGCCTCGTTTTCCAGCGTAGCGCGCATCCAGAAAACCTGGGGATTACCCGGGAACAGACCGGTTGACCAGTCAGACTTTTCACGTGTAACGACACAGCCTATCGATGACCGATCGTCATTAAATTCAATCCCTGCTTTAACCCAATGCTGTTCGTCATCCCTGATGAAAATACCCGCCTGGTCGTACAGCTGGCAAAAATCAGCCATCACCTTTACCTGCAGAGTAAAGTCTTCCTCTACGTAAAATCCATAAGCATGACCGGTGTGGCGCTGAAACCCATAATAAGTTTGCTCCCAGAAATCCGTGTTGTCTGCCGTGGTTAACCTTAGCTTCCCACTCTCAAACGAATACTCATCGGGCCGGTTAATCCAGACGCCTGCTTCTGCTTTCAGCGAATCAATAACAACCATCCGTTTTCTCCCTGTTCAGTGTTTATCAGACAGACCGTTTTGCATTTTCTTTGATGGATCAAAATGGGGTAACGTCCATCATAAGCAGCTGTTGATTAATGCTAAAGGGGGGTGATGAACCTTTTAAACAAACTTATGATCCAGGCCGCAGGGTATTAAAACACCTGTGATGTGCATCCTGTCAGCGTAGCCGATCGTTGCCGAATCGGTTCCGTTATGGCGAAAATTGCTTTTTATCCATGTCGACAGGTGAAACCAGCACAGGCGCACGACTGGCCATTATACGCAGCAGGTGAAATTATCGGCTGATTCAGGGCCTGAAGCGGGGCATCCGTCCCTTCTTACGGATCAATTGCCCGTTTAGTCGCTTCCTTAGCTGCCCGCATCCGCCCAGGTACGCAGGTTGTCAGCTAAGTCGATATACATCGCAATGCTATTGACGCTGATGCTCAGGTTACCTTCTGAACCAGACGCCTCAATGCCGTCCTGGCGTGCCCGAAAAATTTTGCGGCTCAGACGTCCGCCCCGGCATCAGCCTGTTCAGGTAGATTCACGAGCTGCCTGTCGTGCCTGCGAGTTTAAGCCTGTTACTCGTCACGAGGGGTAAGCCGAAACCGGCGTGGCAGAGAGTGGGGCGCCATCCTTAACCGCGGGGCTGGCGCTCTGAATGATGCTGATTTTCTTTGCCGCTAAGGGGAGGCGATACCTGCAAGCTTGCTGTTGTGGGCCTCGTCCTGCCGCGAGCTTCGGCAGGCGTTTTTTCCTTTTATCCCGCTCAGTCCTGTAATCAATCAGCTATTTTTCAGCAGCCTGCCATACTCAGATAACGAAAATTCGTACATTTATCATTTCTCATCGATCAGACAGCCGCGACACAGCGGTTTATAAGGAACAATTATGTTGCAGGAAAAAGTGGCGGTTATTACGGGCGGCACGGCTGGCGTAGGACGCGCCAGCGCTCAGGCCTTTGCTGAAGCAGGCTATGCCGTAGCGGTGATTGGTCGTGGTGAACAAAGCGTAAAAGAGACGATTGAAGAGTTAAAATTATTTGGTGTGCCGGCATCAGGCGTGGCGGTAGATGTGGCAGATGGTGGCGCGCTGCTGGCCGCTGGCCGCAAAATTGAAGCGGAACTTGGGCCTATTGATGTCTGGGTTAACGCCGCCATGCTGACCGTGCTCGCGCCTGTTACGGATATCACTGACGAAGAATTTCAACGCGTCACCGACGTGACGTATCTGGGTTGCGTTCACGGCACGCGCGCCGCGCTCACGCTGATGGGAGAACGTGATAAAGGGGTCATTGTGCAGGTAGGGTCAGCGCTCGCTTACCGTTCTGTCCCGCTACAGTCCGCTTACTGCGCGGCTAAAGCGGCAATCCGTGGCTTTACGGATTCATTGCGTAGCGAACTCCTGCATAACAAAAGTTCGATTCGGCTGACGATGGTCCATCTGCCAGGCGTTAATACCCCTCAGTTTGACTGGTCGCGTAACAAAATGGGCAACACAGTTCAGCCCATGGCACCCATTTTTCAGCCGGAGGTCGCCGCTCGCGCCATCCTCAAAGCTGCTCGTCAGGCGCCAAGGGAAGTCTGGGTCGGGCGTTCCACTATGCAGTCTATCGTTGGCAATATGCTGTTTCCGGGCCTGCTTGACCGTATGATGGCGAAACAGGGCTGGAGTGGCCAGATCACCGAGGAGCCGGAAGTTGCCGACCGTCCGGATAACCTGCATCAGCCTGTTGAAGGACTGCACCGCAGCCACGGTCGCTTTGATGAAAAAGCGGAACAGCGTGCGCTTAACCTGAACGTCAATAACCCCGGTCTGGCAATCCTGGGCGTAGCCGCCGTGGCCTGGCTGGGGTTACGCAGCTTGCGTCGTCGTTAAAGCGTCGTTGCGGACAGGGAAAGGGCAGAGCACCGCGGTTTTTCTGCATTGAAGGCCGCCGGTTGAAAGAAAAGGGCGCTCATTGAGCGCCCTTCATCCGACCAGTTAAATGCTAACAGACTGTTACTGCGTGAAGGCCTCACGGAAGGCTTCCAGTGCCGCTACTGAATCCTCTGATGCCCAGCCTTCCAGCGCGACCGTGCCCTGGTAGTCAATATCCCGCAAGGCTTGTGCCACTGCCTTATAATTGATCTCGCCGGTACCGGGTTCTTTTCGGCCCGGCACGTCAGCCACCTGAATTTCACCGATGTGCTTTTGGCTGTGACGAATAAGCTCAATCAGGTTCCCTTCGCCAATTTGTGCATGATACAAGTCAAGATTCATTTTCAACGCGGGGCTGTTAACGGCGCTGACCAGGGCCTGTGTATCGGCCGCCAGCGCAAACGGCGTGCCCGGATGGTCGACAGGCAGATTAAGGTTCTCCAGCGTAAACATTCTCCCGGCGCGTTCGCCCAGCAGGGCCACCTGGCGCAAGGTCTCCACGGCCTTAAGCCACATCGGGCCTGTGACCACCGCTACCGGCTTGACCGGCAATCCTCTGTTATCCAGCCCGGTTCCGTGAAGGTTCAGAGCCGGACACTGCAGTCGTTCTGCGACCGCCAGCGAGGCTTCCGCGCTTTGCAACAGTTGCCGGATGTCGTCGTCATCGGTCAGATTGCCGCTGAGGTAGCCGGTCATGGACGTGAAGCGTGCGCCAGTGGCGACCAGCCCCTCAATGTCTTTATCGGCCCATCCCCAGATTTCTACGCCAAACCCGAGGGCATGAATGCGTTTCACTCGCTCTACAAACGGCAGCTCAAGGAATACCATTTCGGCGCAAACGGAAAGTTGATAAGTGCTCATCAGCGTGCATCCATTTTGATGGGGTGGCCTTTCTTGACTGATTCGATACAGGCCAGCGCGATTGCCAGCGCGTTACGCGCATCGTCACCCGTGGCACGGGGTGTTTCATCGTTAAGAATACAGCGGGCAAACTCCTCCATCTCCGATACGTAGGCTTCCCGCAGCAACTCGGAATCCATCCGGGAGGTTTCAATGGCGATACCGCCCTGATGATAGCGTACGCAGTGGGTCGCATTGATATGGCCCGCCTGCAGCATCCCTTTACTGCCGAAGACTTCACCGCGGACGTCGTAACCATACACCGCCTGAAAATTGGCTTCTGCCGTCGCGATGGCGCCATTGTCAAAACGGATAGTCACTACCGAGGTATCCAGAAGACCTTTGTCTTTAAAGTCCGGACGCACCAGCGCGTCGGCTAACGCGTAGACTTCCACCGGTTTTGCGCCGGGGTTAAAATGCAGCAGCGTATCGAAATCATGAATAAGCGTTTCGAGGAAAATGGTCCATTGGGGAATAGGGGCCGGGTCGCGTAAGGCCGGATCACGGGTGACCGAACGGCTTAGCTGAGTCGTGCCATTTTCACCTGATTTCACTGTCGCAATCGCCGCGGCAAAGCCGCTGTCAAAACGGCGATTGAAACCGACCTGCAATACCACACCGGCATTTTTGGCCGCCGCAATCGCGCGATCGGCTTCCTCAAGCGTAACGGCCATCGGCTTCTCGCAAAAAACATGTTTTCCTGCCGTCGCGGCCGCTATTACCCATTCAGCATGGGTGCGTGCCGGGGCAGCAATGGCAATGGCGTCAATATCGGGATCCTGCAACAGCGCATGCAGATCGCTGTAGGCTTTAGCCACGCCGAGCCGCTGCGCCAGTTTCTCCGCTGCGCCGGGCTGCGGGTCGGCTATGGCCGCCAGCACGGCTCCCGGAACACGCCAGGCAAGATTTTCAGCATGGAAACTGCCCATCCGTCCTGCCCCGATAAGACCTACGCGCACAGTTTTCATCATCACAGAAACTCCTTATTGTTTAGGGTTTGCCCACTCGGGCAGGGAAGATTCAACAGGCCGCTGCGCCGTAGCAGCGAAGCGGCGGGATTTCGACAGCATCAGCGGTTCGATATGTTCAAGAGAGACGCCACGGGTTTCAGGCAGGAAACGCTGCACAAACCAGAACGCCACCAGACATCCCACCGCGCACAGCATCAGCGGAAACGCACCGTGGAAATGGGTCATCAGCAGCGCGCTGCGGTTCATCATGGGAAAACTTTGCGTAACGATAAAATTCGCTACGTACATGGAAGAGAAAGCGAAGCCCATCGCCACGGCACGGATGCGGTTAGGGAATATTTCAGAAATCAGCAGCCACGCGCCGAGGCTCCACGACAGACCGAAGATCAGGACAAAGGCCACCAGCCCGATCACCGGCAGCAGGCCGTCAATCTGCGCGATAAAGGCCCATGAGGTGAAAATCAGGCAAAGCGCACAACCTATTGCCCCCCAGCGCAGCAGCAGCGTCCGGCCGAAGCGGTCAATCGTGCTCAGACAGACAGCCACACCCACCAGCAGCGCTACGCCAAGAAAGATGCTCTGGAACAGGGAGTCCTGCGTGCTACCGGTAATATTCTGCAGCAGGGATGGCGCGTAATAGAGCAGGATATTAATACCTGAAACCTGCTGGAGAACCGCAATGGCGCACCCTATCAGCAAAATGTAGCGCGCACGCGGGTCACGCAAGATGCCGTGCTGGCTGTTTTGAGTCTCTGTATGCTGAGATGAGGCAAGGATCTCCGTAAGTAAACGCCCGGCGTGCTGTGCGTTAGACAAGCGGGTCAGCACCTGGCGAGCCTGGTCCGTTTTGCCCTTTAGCGCCAGCCAGCGAGGGGATTCCGGCATCATCGGCACCAGCAGCAGGAACAGCGCACAGGGCACTACGCCGGAAGCCAGCATCCAGCGCCAGCCTTCGCTGACAATCCAGGCATGGGGCATACCGCGCGCAATCAGATAATTCACGACGTATACCGTGACCTGGCCCCCGACCATCAGCATTTGCTGTAAGCCAAGCATACGGCCGCGCCAGTCCTTGGGGGAGATTTCCGCGATATACAGCGGGGTAATGGCTGACGCCATCCCCACTGCCAGCCCACCGATTAATCGGTAAAGCACAAAGCCCGTTAGCGAATGGGCGAGAGCGGATCCTATCGCTGATATAACAAACAGGACGGCGGTGATAATCAACGTGGGCTTGCGGCCAATACGGTCTGAAACGTAGCCGACGCCCCACGCGCCTGCCACGCATCCCAGAATGACATTTGAAACAGCCCAGCCGCTTTCCCAGGGAGAAAGGTTGAGATGTTCCGTTAAGGGTTCAATCACGCCGGAGATAACCGAAGCGTCATAGCCAAGGATTACGCCGCTGAGTGAAGCAATGGAGCAGATGAACAGAATCAACCGGATATTATGTTTACGCATCACAACCCCTTTTCTTTTAACGCTTTCAACTTGTCTGTAAGGGGTATTGCAAAGGCGATGCCAACCGCAATGTGGCCGGTAATGTGAAGTGCCACACGTTTAGAGATCACAAACTGGAAACAAAATTTACATGTCAACTTAACATGTCAATAAAATGGACAGTCCATCATCGACAGGATGCGCAGATGAAAAACCTGAACCGGTTACCTTTTAAAGACGAGAGCGACCCTATCTTCCGCCTGCCGGACAGCACGGAAGTAATGGAATCGGATAGCCTGCTGTGGCAAGGCTGGCATGCTTTTACGGCCGGCCAATGGCCTGGCTGGGTGCGGCCGACCATCTTACAATCCTGGCAACGTTCTCAGGCGCTTAATATCGATCCGGGGACGTTCAGCTATATTTCTCCTTCGCCGCAGGAACTGGCCACTATTCTTGAGCAGAATGCAGAGATGATTCAGGTCGCACGCAGCATTATGGAAAATCTGCTGGCCTATAATCCGGATGGCCATATCAACCTGACCGATGCAGAAGGCGTAACGCTGTATTATTGCGGTGCCGATCTGACGCCTGTCGGCAGCATTCTGCGTGAGGATGTGCTGGGAACTAACTGCACTGCGCGTTGCCTGATCGAACAACGGCTGGTTTACGTGCTGAGCGGTGAAAACTGGAAGCTGGATTTGCGTAACAGGCATCGGCAGTGCGCTGCCGCGCCGGTACGGGATAAAGACGGAAAGCTGACTGGCGTATTAACGCTTACCGCTACGCCGGATAACTTCAATACGCATACGCTGGGCACCGTTCAGGCGGCAGCGGAAACGATAGGCCAGCAGCTGCTGTTGCGTCATTTACTGGCCGAGCAGCAATCCATTCTGGAAACCCTGAATGAAGGCGTTATCGTCTGCGATCGCTACGGCAGCATCAAAACCCTTAATCGCTATGCCCGCCAGATTTTTTGCGATATCGATCCGGACGCCGGATCCGTTGATGCACTGCTGTGTCCGCAGGATGTCTCGCTGCTTACCCTGCCTTTCTGTAACGATCGTGAGCTGCTTTTTATGCCCGGCGGCAGAGAACCTGTCTCCTGCCTGGTCTCGCTGATGCCTGCACCCGACGGTGGTCGTGTATTGTCGCTGCGCGAAAATCAGCGCATTCGTGCCATTACCCGGCGAGTAATGGGCGTGAGCGCCAGTTATACATTCGATATGATCCGCGGGCATTCGCTGCCGATGCAGCAGGCTATTCAGAAAGCCAGGGCCAGTAGCCGCACCGACAGTACCGTGCTGCTGACGGGGGAAAGCGGCACGGGCAAAGAGCTGTTCGCCCAGGCGATCCACAATGCCAGCCCGCGTCACCAGGAACCTTTCGTCGCGCTGAACTGCGGCGCGCTGCCACGAGATCTGGTGCAAAGCGAGCTGTTTGGCTATGTCGATGGCGCGTTTACAGGCTCGCGGCGCGGCGGATCGGCCGGAAAATTTGAACTGGCCGATGGGGGGACGTTATTCCTCGACGAAATCGGCGAAATGCCTCTGGAAGCGCAGACCAGCCTGCTCCGCGTGATCCAGGAGGGAGAAGTGGTGCGCATTGGCGCCGCACGTCCTCTCAAGGTCAACGTACGCATTATTGCCGCCACCCACTGTAATTTGTCCGATGCCGTGGAGAAAGGCGCTTTTCGACGCGATCTGTACTATCGCCTGAACGTTGTCTCTCTCACGGTTCCCCCGCTGCGAGAGCGGCGTGAAGATATTCCT
>DOOK01000417.1:0-1930 GCA_003512805.1 Erwinia sp.
GACTGGCTCCCAAACAGAGCGAGAATACATGAGTCTGAATCTGGTAAGTGAACAGTTACTAACTGCTAATAATATTAACCAACAGGATCTCTTTTCCCTTCTCGGTCAGCTCTCGGAACGCAAGCTGGACTACGCCGACCTCTACTTTCAGTCCGGCTACCATGAATCCTGGGTGCTGGAAGATCGGATTATTAAAGACGGCTCCTGGAACATCGATCAGGGCGTCGGCGTCCGCGCCATCAGCGGCGAGAAAACGGGCTTCGCCTATGCCGATCAGATCACGCTGAACGCGCTGACGCAAAGTGCTACGGCGGCGCGCAGCATCGTGCGCGAGCAGGGTAACGGTAAATCGCATACGCTGGGCGCGGTGATGAATCGTCCGCTCTATCCTACGGCCGATCCGCTGCAAAGCCTGACCCGGGAAGAGAAAATCGCGCTGCTTCATCGCGTCGATGCTGCAGCCCGTGCCGCCGACAAGCGGGTACAGGAAGTCAGCGCCAGCCTGAGCGGCGTTTACGAGATGGTGCTGGTTGCGGCTACTGATGGCACCCTGGCGGCCGACGTGCGTCCGCTGGTGCGCCTGTCGGTCAGCGTCCAGGTCGAGGACAACGGCAAACGCGAGCGAGGCTCCAGCGGCGGCGGCGGCCGTTTCGGCTATGAGTTTTTCCTGGCGGACGAGTCAGGTGAAACCCGCGCGGAAGCCTGGGCCCGTGAAGCGGTGCGCATGGCGCTGGTTAACCTGAGTGCGGTTGCGGCGCCGGCGGGCAGTATTCCTGTGGTACTGGGTGCGGGCTGGCCTGGCGTCCTGCTGCACGAAGCGGTAGGCCACGGTCTGGAAGGCGACTTTAACCGTCGCGGAACCTCTGTGTTCAGCGGCCAGATGGGCCAGAAAGTGGCATCCGATCTCTGCACCGTGGTGGATGACGGCACTATTGAAGGCCTGCGCGGTTCGCTGGCGGTAGATGACGAAGGCGTGCCGGGCCAGTACAACGTGCTGATCGAAAACGGCGTACTGAAAGGCTATATGCAGGACAAGCTGAACGCTCGTCTGATGGGCGTCAAGCCTACCGGCAACGGCCGTCGTGAATCCTATGCGCATCTGCCGATGCCACGCATGACCAATACCTATATGCTCGCCGGCAAATCAACGCCTGAGGATATTATCGCCAGCGTGGAATACGGCCTGTATGCGCCAAACTTTGGCGGCGGTCAGGTGGATATTACCTCCGGGAAATTTGTCTTCTCGACGTCGGAAGCCTATCTGATTGAAAACGGCAAAGTGACCAAACCGGTGAAAGGCGCTACGCTGATCGGTTCCGGTATTGAGGCCATGCAGCAAATTTCGATGGTAGGCAACGACCTGGCGCTGGATAAGGGCGTTGGAGTTTGTGGGAAAGAAGGGCAAAGCCTGCCGGTCGGCGTCGGTCAGCCTACGCTGAAGCTGGACAAGCTGACCGTAGGCGGTACCGCCTGACGGATGCCGTTTTGCTGACCAGAAAGGCGAGCCATAGCGGCTCGCCTTTTTTACTTCTGCCGATATTCCTGATAAACATCCGCTACCTTATGGAAGTAATCCGTCAGGTAATCGATGCACACCTGAACCTTCAGCGGCAGCTTATCTTTCTGTGTATAAACCGCATAAACCGGCCGCGGATCGGATTGATAATGCGCGAACAGGATCTCAATTTTACCGGCATTAATCTCATCAATGATCCACATCAGCGGCACATAGGCAATCCCCGTTCCGCCCACCAGCCAGCGGATCAGCGTTTGCGAATCGTTAGTGGCAAAGCGCCCCTGCGGCGAAAGACGGATGGCGAGACCTTCCGGCGACGTTAATTCAAAATCGTTATCGGGCCGCACGCTGTACTCCAGCCAGGAAAAATTGCCGATGTCAGAAGGCTTTTCCGGCGTGCCGTGCTGCGCCAGA
>DOOK01000417.1:2042-5614 GCA_003512805.1 Erwinia sp.
GGCGTGCCGTGCTGCGCCAGATAGCTTTTGGCCGCGCAGACCACCATCGGCATAGAGCCGAGGCGCCGGGAAAACAGGCTGGAATCTCGCAGTGCGCCGACGCGGATCACCAGATCCAGCCCGTCGGCAATCAGGTCAGGCGCGGGGATGCCGGTAACCAAATTTACCGTCAGGCCAGGGTACTCTTTCAACATCTCGGCGGTCATATTCGCCAGCACATTTTGCGCCATCGTAGAAGAGCTGCCGATACGCAGCGTGCCGACAGGAGTATTGTTAAAAGCATACAGCTGCTCGTGAACCTGTTGCGCCTCAAACATCATCCGTCGGCAGCCCTGAAAATAAATTTTTCCGGCTTCGGTCAGGCCAAGACTGCGCGTGCTGCGGTTCAGCAGCTTCACCTGAAGCTCATCTTCCAGCCTGGCCACAATCTGGCTGACGGCAGAAACGCTCATTTGCAGATGGTTAGCCGCCGCCGTAAAAGAGCCCAGTTCAACGACCCGTGCAAAGACGGACATCCCCTTCATTCTTTCCATTATTAACTCTGGCTTAAAAGTGATTTAGATCACATTTGGTAGAAAACAGATAGTCAGCCGCGTTACTATAGCATCGCCGGGTTACCGTTCCGTAACTCAACTCGCCGAAATGCTGACGCCTGAATACGCTATTATTCATAGAGCGCCGGTTTTTGATAAGACCGTCTGCGGCTAATCTGACATCATCATCCGTAGAGCAGCAGCCACCCTCTCCAGGGCGGCCGTTTTTTTGTGGCGAAAGGAGTGCCCGGCAAACCCGACAAGGATATGAGATGAGCGTGCTTCCGGTTATTGTGATATTTGGGCTCTCCTTCCCGCCCATATTTTTTGAAATTATCGTGTCATTGATGCTGTTCTGGCTGGTGCGTCGTTTGCTTACGCCCACCGGGCTCTATGACCTGGTCTGGCATCCTGCGTTATTTAATACAGCACTCTACTGCTGCCTGTTCTACCTGGTTTCCCGATTGTTTGTCTGAGGTCACAGTGAAAGCGTTAACAAGAAAAATTTCCCGGTTCGCCATCACCCTTATCCTGGTTGTGATTGCCGTTGTTGGTATTTTCCATGTCTGGGTGTACTACACCGAATCACCCTGGACACGCGACGCGAAATTCACAGCCGACGTGGTCGCTATTGCACCAGACGTTAGCGGTCTGATTACCGACGTGCGCGTGCGTGATAACCAGCTGGTGAAAAAAGATCAGGTTCTGTTCGTGGTCGATCAGCCACGCTATCAGCAGGCGCTCAATCAGGCGGAAGCTGACGTGGCTTACTATCAGTCCCTGGTCAGCGAAAAGCGTCGTGAAGCAGGCCGACGCAATCAGCTTGGTGTCTCCGCCATGTCGCGTGAAGCTATCGAGCAGGCCAACAGCGATTACCAGACGACGGAACATCAGCTGGCAAAAGCCATGGCGACTCGTGATACAGCGAAACTGGATCTGGAGCGTACCGTTGTTAAAGCGCCAGCGGACGGATGGGTCACCAACCTGAACGTCTATCGCGGTGAATTTATCACGCGCGGCTCTACTGCCGTGGCACTGGTGCAGCAGCATACTTTCTACGTGCTGGCCTATATGGAAGAAACCAAGCTGGAAGGCGTCCGGCCCGGCTATCGCGTGGAGATCACGCCGTTGGGCAGCAACCGTGTGCTGCAAGGCACCGTGGACAGCGTGGCCGCAGGCGTAACCAACAGCAGCAGCACGGTTGACAGCAAAGGCATGGCGACCATTGATTCCAATCTGGAATGGGTTCGTCTGGCGCAGCGTGTGCCGGTACGTATTCATCTTGACCAGCAGCAGGGCAATCTGTATCCGGCGGGGACCACGGCAACCGTGATTGTGACCGGCGCTCAGGATCGTCAGCCGCGTGAAATGTCGCCGGTGATGAAGCTGATGCATCGCCTGCGTGAGTTCGGCTAAGCGCCATGTGGTATCAACTGCGGTTTCCGATCAAGCTGACCTTCGCCATTCTGCTTGCCTTGCTGATCGGCTTTCACTTCAATCTGGAAACGCCGCGCTGGGCGGTGATGACCGCCTGTATCGTTGCTGGCGGTACCGCTTTTGCCGCAGGCGGCGATCCTTTTTCCGGTGCGCTGCGCCATCGCGGGATGCTGCGCATTATCGGCACCTTTATCGGCTGCCTGGCCGCACTGACGATAATGATCGCTACCATTCGCGCACCGGTAGTGATGCTGCTGCTGTGCTGCCTGTGGGCCGGTTTCTGCGTCTGGCTTTCCTCATTAATTAAGGTTGAAAACTCTTATGCGCTGGGCCTGGCAGGCTATACGGCGCTGATTATCGTGGTAAGCCTGAATGCCAACGGCTCGGTGCTGGTGGCGCCGCAGTTTGCCGTCGAACGCTGTAGTGAAATCATTATCGGGATTGTCTGTGCCATTCTGGCCGACATGCTCTTTTCGCCGCGTTCTATCAAACAGGATGTTGATCGGGCTATTGATGGGCTGCTGGTCGATCAGTACAAGCTGATGCAGCTTTGCGTGGCGCACGGCGACAAAGAAGAGATCGACAAAGCCTGGACCGATCTGGTGCGCCGCACCACCGCACTGAACGGGATGCGCACCCACCTGATGATGGAATCCGGTCACTGGCAGAGAGCGGAAAGACGACTGCGCGCGTTAAACACGCTGTCGCTAACCTTAATCACTCAGGCCTGCGAAACCTTCCTGATCCAAAATACTCGCCAGGAATATGTGCCGCCACAGTTCCATCTTTTCTTTGAAAAGCCGGTAGAGAACGTCGCTGATATTCACAAACGCATGAAAATTATGCGCCGCGTCATTACCGCCAGCGGCAGTAAAAATACGCCGGTGACGATCGGTAACTGGGTAGGCGCCGCGTCACGCTATTTGCTGTTGCTGAAAGGCATAAAAACCAACAGCAGCATTAGCAGGATGGAAGAAGAAGTGCTGGACGGCGCGCCGGTAGTAAAAATGCGCTCGGCAGAAACGCGCCACGCGCTGATTAACGGCGTGCGCACTTTTGTCGCTACTGCAGTCGGCTCACTGTTTTGGCTATGGAGCGGCTGGACGTCTGGCAGCGGGGCAATGGTGATGCTCGCCGTCATTACCGCACTGGCGATGCGCATGCCAAATCCGCTGATGATGGCGAAGGACTTTCTGTATGGCATGATGGTAGCGGTCCCGTTAGGGGCGTTTTATTACATGGTGCTGATGCCTGCCACGCAACAAAGTATGCTGCTGCTTTGTCTCTGCCTGGGCGTGATGGCTTTTATCGGGGGCATTCTTATTCAGCGTCGTCAGATTGGGACGCTGGGCGCGCTGGTCGGTACCATCAATATCCTGACGCTGGACAATCCCATGACCTTTAACGTCAGCGCCTTTCTGGATAACGCGCTCGGCCAGGCGATTGGCTGCTTCCTGGCACTGCTGGTGATTCTGCTGATCCGTGACACGTCAAAAGCGCGTACCGGACGCACCCTCCTGAATCGCTTTATGTATTCTGCCGTGGCGGCCATGACCACGAATCAGGCCCGCCGCCACGGCAACCACCTAGATCGGAAGAGCG
>DOOK01000415.1 GCA_003512805.1 Erwinia sp.
CTTCCACACAGCTTAGCGCAGCGTCGCCAAAAAGGCGGCTCAGGCAGCGATAGCAAGGCTCCGCTTCCTGCCAGCTGAATACACTGATTTGCCCCTCCATACGGATAGCCGCGCCGGAAACCAGCGGCGTCTTGCTGGCGAAGCAGAGACGGTTTAGCTGCTCGCGGGTTGCCACGTTATCGGTACAGTCCAGCACAACGTCATGCCGGGCAATCAAGGTAGCCAGCTCCGCATCATCAAGCTGGCGATCGATCGCCTCTGTTACGCAATGAGGATTGATTTCGCTGAGCTGACGGCGCGCGGACTCGACCTTTGGCAGGCCGATCTGCGCATCGTGATGCAGGATTTGCCGCTGTAAGTTAGAGACGGAAACGCTGTCAAAATCCACCAGCGTCATATGGCCTGTCCCAGCGGAGGCGAGGTAAAGGCTGGCGGCACAGCCCAGCCCGCCCAGCCCGACGATGAGGACGTTAGCCGCCTTCAGCGCTTCCTGCCCGTCGAAGTCGAAGCCACGCAGCACGATTTGACGGTTGTAGCGCAGCATCTCCTCGTCACTTAATTCAGGCTTCATTACCCCTCCAGCAGGCTGTTAAACGGCTCGACTTCCACCCATTCGCCAGCCTGAACGTTACCGCGCTCGCGCTCCAGCACGATAAAGCAGTTTGCCTGGCTGAATGAGCTAAAGACATGCGAGCCTTGCGGGCCAGTACTGCTGACTTCCAGCTCGCCCTGGGCGTTTTGCGATAACACACCGCGCTGAAAATCGAGCCTGCCCGGCGTTTTTTTCAGGTTGCTGGCGCATTTTACCCGCTGACGTGGCGGCAGCGCGGAAGCCGTCAGGCCGCTAAGTTTCGCCAGCAGGGGCTGTACCAGCTGATAAAAGGTCAGCACGGCGGAAACGGGGTTACCCGGCAGTCCACAAAACCAGCTGTGTTGCAGACGGCCGAAAGCAAAGGGTTTGCCCGGTTTGATCGCCAGCTTCCAAAAATCGATCCTGCCTGTCTCTTCCAGCATTGCCTTCGTGTAGTCCGCTTCGCCCACCGACACGCCGCCGCTGCTGATGACCACGTCGGCCCGGCTGTCCGCCTCAATAAAGGCCGCACGCAGCGCGGTCTGATTATCGCGAATAATGCCGAGGTCAATCACCTCGCAGCCCAGCTTTTCCAACATCAGACGTACGGCAAAGCGGTTGGTGTCATAAATTTGCCCGGCGGCAAGCGGCTCGCCGACCGGTTGAAGCTCATCGCCGGTAGAAAACACCGCCACGCGCAGCCGACGTTTAACGGTCACTTCCGGCACGCCGAGCGAGGCCAGCAGCGGAAGTTCTGCCGCGCCCAGGCGGGTTCCGGCCTTTAGTACGCTCGCACCCCGGGCAATATCTTCACCGGCCAGACGGATATTCTGCCCGGCCCTGACCGCCGCCAGGATGTTAACGGCTTCGCCAGCCTGTTCGGTCTCTTCCTGCATGACCACGGCTTCTGCGCCTGCCGGGACGGGCGCGCCGGTCATAATGCGAAGGCAGCTGCCAGCGGGCCAGTCGCCGCTAAAGGGGGCGCCGGCAAAGGCTTTACCTGCCACAGGCAGCGGGCTGCCCGAGGTCAGGTCGGCCAGGCGTACGGCATAACCGTCCATCGCGGAGTTGGCAAACGGGGGCACATCAACAGGAGAGATAACGGCCGCAGCGGTAATTCTGCCCGTGGCCGCCGTCAGCGGGACCGTTTCAGTTTCTGTAACCGGCGTAACGCTATCCAGCATGGTAGACAGCGCATCGTCAAGGGAGATCAGTCCCGCAGTAAAAGCTTCCATAACGTCCTCGGCGTACCCGCCAGTGCGGGCAGGCTATACAATCAGATGGCAAATAGTATGGCGCGAATTATCCATGCGGTCACGCAAAGCGACAAACAGGTTATAAACCATAAGCTTTCGTTATTACCGCTGTGCCCACATTCCGCTTTACATCACTTTACAGCCTGCCTATAGTCAAAAACGGTCACAATTCGATAAAACCATTCTAACACAGTGTTTTTCTTGCCGATTTGACACGCAGAGTAAACGGATCATGAGCAGAGCAGCGATCGTCATTCATGGCGGCGCGGGTGCTATTGCCCGCGCCAGCCTGAGCGCAGACAAAGAGCGGCGCTATATTGAGGCGCTTTCAGACATTGTTGCCAGCGGCCAGGCGATCCTGGCACAGGGCGGCAGTGCGCTGGATGCGGTAACGGAAGCCGTGCGTCTGCTGGAAGAGTGTCCACTTTTTAATGCGGGTAAGGGGGCGGTCTTTACTCATCAGGGCACACATGAACTGGACGCCTGCGTGATGGACGGCAGATCGCTGGAAGCAGGCGCGGTCGCGGGTGTGAAACAGGTGCGCAACCCGATACTGGTCGCGCGGGCCGTACTGGAAAAAAGTCCGCACGTACTGTTTATTGGCGAAGGGGCAGAGCAGTTTGCTGTTGAGCAAGGATTTGCGCCGGTGCCGCCCGATTTCTTTTCTACTCCGGAACGGTTTGAACAGCTACAGCGAGCGCTAAAGCAGCAGGAGATTCTGCTGGATCATGATGGTGAGACCCGGTCGTCCGGCGATCCGCTCGATCCCGATCGTAAATTCGGGACCGTAGGCGCGGTGGCGCTGGATCGGCACGGTAATCTGGCAGCGGCCACATCAACCGGCGGGATGACTAACAAGCAGGCCGGGCGCGTCGGTGATTCGCCGATTGTGGGCGCGGGCTGCTATGCCAATAACGCCAACGTGGCGGTGTCCTGCACCGGCAGCGGCGAAGTCTTTATGCGTACGCTGGCGGCCTACGATATTGCGGCCTTGATGGAATACAGCGGGTTGTCTCTTAAGCAGGCCAGCGAGCGCGTGGTGATGGAAAAAATCAGCGTGCTGGGCGGCAGCGGCGGCGTCATAGCGATAGATCGTGAAGGCAACATTGCGCTGCCGTTTAACAGCGAAGGCATGTATCGGGGTTTTGGCTACGTGGGCGATGCGCCAAACGTGGGAATCTATCGCGAAGAATAGGGAGTCAGTATGGCCAGTGGATCCGCTCTGCCCGCCGGACAGGTTTTGTCGGTTAAAAACTTAAGCGTCAGCTTCGCACAGGAAGGCGAAACCGTGCAGGCGGTAAAAAATCTTTCGCTGGATGTGCAGCGTGGCGAAACGCTGGCGATAGTAGGTGAATCAGGATCCGGGAAATCGGTGACCTCGCTGGCGCTGATGCGGCTGATAGAGCAGGGCGGAGGGCGCATCGACAGCGGCGAGATCTGGCTGCGACGCCGCAGCGGCGAAACGATCGATCTGCTCCGTACGCCACAATCAGCCTTACGCAAGGTACGTGGCGCGGATATGGCGATGATATTTCAGGAGCCGATGACCTCGCTCAATCCGGTATTCCCTGTCGGCGATCAAATCGCAGAATCCATTATTTTGCATCAGGGCAAAAGCCACCGCGAGGCGCTGAAAGAAGCGGAACGGATGCTGGATTTAGTGCGTATCCCCGAAGCCAGAAACGTGCTGGGCCGCTTTCCGCATCAGCTTTCTGGCGGGATGCGCCAGCGGGTGATGATCGCCATGGCGCTCTCCTGTCGGCCGGCGCTGTTGATTGCTGACGAACCCACCACGGCGCTGGACGTGACTATTCAGGCGCAAATCCTGCAGCTGATCCGCGTGCTGCAAAAAGAGATGCAGATGGGCGTGATTTTTATCACCCATGATATGGGCGTGGTGGCGGAAATGGCCGATCGCGTCCAGGTGATGTATCGCGGCGATGTGGTGGAAAACGGGCCGGTTGACGCTATCTTTCAGGATCCGCAGCAGGATTACACCCGCGCGTTGCTGGCCGCCGTGCCGAAACTGGGCGCGATGCGGGGCAAACCTTTTCCGGCCCATTTTCCGTTACTGACGGTCGGTAACCAAATGGACGAAAAACAGGATACCGTTGTGACTAATGCCCCGCCGGTGCTGCAGGTGAGGGATTTGGTCACGCGTTTCGATATACGTAGCGGTATTTTCAACCGCGTTACGCGCCGCGTTCATGCCGTGGAAAAAGTCAGTTTCGATCTGCACGCGGGCGAAACGCTGGCGCTGGTAGGCGAATCGGGCTGCGGGAAATCCACTACCGGACGTTCGCTGTTGCGGCTGGTGGCCAGTCAGGGGGGCACCATTACCTTTAACGGGCAGCGCATCGACAACCTTACCGGTGCGGCGCTCTCTCATCTGCGGCGCGATATCCAGTTTATCTTTCAGGATCCCTATGCTTCGCTCGACCCTCGTCTGACGGTGGGCTTTTCTATTATGGAGCCGCTGCTGGTGCATGGCGTGGCGAAAGGTAAAGAGGCCGAAGCGCGCGTGGCCTGGCTGCTTGAACGGGTCGGCCTGCTACCGGAACACGCCCGGCGCTACCCGCACGAGTTTTCCGGCGGTCAGCGACAGCGTATTTGCATTGCACGGGCGCTGGCGCTAAATCCAAAAGTCGTTATCGCTGATGAATCCGTCTCGGCGTTAGACGTGTCGGTGCAGGCACAAATCGTCAATCTGATGATGGATCTGCAGCGCGAGTTCGGCATCGCTTTTCTGTTTATTTCTCACGATATGGCGGTGGTGGAACGGATCAGCCATCGCGTGGCGGTGATGTATCTGGGGCAGATTGTAGAAATTGGTTCGCGTCAGGCGGTATTCGAAAATCCTCAGCATCCCTATACGCGTAAATTAATGTCTGCTGTGCCGGTAGCCGATCCGCAACATCGCCGTCGCGAACGCGCGCTGCTGGCAGATGAAATTCCCAGCCCGATTCGGGCCGTTGGCGAAGAACCTGAAGTCGCGCCGTTGGTAGAGGTGGGCACAGGACACTATGTCGCCCGTCATGCCGTCGGCGGCGTCTGAATATGCTGCATAACAAAGTTACAGGAGAAAAAGCATGATTATTGAACGCAAGCTGCTGTTGGCTGCCGGGATCCTGAGCAGCCTGACGGCGGTTCCGGCCTGGGCGGCAAAAGATGCAACCATCGCCGTTGGCTCTAATTTCACCACGCTCGATCCTTATGATGCTAACGACACGCTGTCACAGGCGGTGGCTAAATCCTTCTATCAGGGTCTGTTCGGCTTTGATAAAGAGATGAAGCGAATTAACGTGCTGGCTGAAAGCTTTGACGCCAGCAAGGATGGGCTGACCTATACCATCAAGCTGCGCAGCGGCATCAAGTTCCAGGACGGCACCGATTTCAATGCTGAGGCCGTCAAGGTGAACCTGGATCGCGCCAGCAATCCTGATAATCATCTCAAGCGCTACAATCTGTTTAAGTCTGTGGCCACTACCGAAGTGGTCGATCCTACCACCGTAAAAATTACCCTGAAACAGCCGTTCTCTGCTTTTATCAATACGCTTGCCAGCCCGGCAGCGGCGATGATTTCACCGACCGCGCTGAAGAAATACGGTAAAGAGATCGGTTTTCATCCGGTCGGCACCGGCCCGTACGAGCTGGAAACCTGGAACCAGACCGATTTTGTGAAGGTGAAAAAGTTTGCCGGTTACTGGAAGGCTGGCTATCCGAAACTGGACAGCATTACCTGGCGTCCGGTGGTAGATAACAATACCCGCGCCGCGATGCTGCAAACCGGTGAGGCAAACTTTGCTTTCCCCATCCCTTATGAGCAGGCCAAACTGCTGGAAAAAAACAGCAAGCTGGATTTGGTAGCCACGCCTTCCATCATGCAGCGCTATATCAGTTTTAACGTCACCCAGAAGCCATTTGATAATCCAAAAGTACGTGAAGCCATTAACTACGCTATCAATCGTCAGGCGCTGGTGAAAGTGGCCTTTGCCGGTTATGCCACGCCGGCTACCGGCATTGTACCGCCGTCGATCCAGTATGCGCAGAGCTACCCGCCGCTGGAGTACAACCCGGCGAAAGCGCGTGAACTGCTAAAAGAGGCAGGCTACCCGAACGGCTTCAGCACCACGCTATGGTCTTCACATAACCATAGTACAGCGCAGAAAGTGCTGCAGTTTACTCAGCAACAGCTGGCGCAGGTAGGAATTAAAGTCACGGTCACTGCAATGGATGCTGGCCAGCGCGCGGCTCAGGTTGAAGACAAGGGCCAGAAAGAGAGTGGCGTGAAAATGTTCTATACCGGCTGGAGCGCCTCGACGGGCGAAGCTAACTGGGCGCTGACGCCGCTGTTTGCCACGCAGTCCTGGCCGCCAACTATTTTCAATACCGCTTTTTACAGTAATCCCCAGGTGGATAAGGATTTAGCCGACGCGTTAAACACCACGGACAATCAGAAAAAAGCCTCGCTCTATAAAGATGCGCAGGATCGCATCTGGAACGATCGCCCATGGGCACCGCTGGTGGTAGAAAAGCTGGT
>DOOK01000416.1:0-3433 GCA_003512805.1 Erwinia sp.
TTCGTCTCGCTTTCGGTCCCGGTGCTGGTGCCGCTGGTGCTGATGTTTGTCTTGAAATTTGTCGGCGCGGCCGTGGTGCGTCTGGTGCTGGCGACCGTCTATAAGCAGGACTTCCAATATGAAAAATAATCCCGCCGTTACGCTTTCTCATAACCCTTTTGATGTGTTTGTCGTCGGCGCGCGCAAAGGGTTTCATATCGCCATTCATCATTTAATGCCTAACGTCATTATGGCTTACGTGATTGCCGAGATGCTTAACCGGCTGGGCGTGATGGCCCTTACAGGCAACGTTTTTGCGCCGGTAATGGGCCTGTTTGGCCTCCCGGGCGAAGCGGTAACCGTGCTGCTCACCGCGTGGCTTTCATCGTCAGCCGGAACCGGCGTGGCGGTAAGCCTGCTGGCCAAAGGCGTGCTGACCGGTGGCGATATTACCGTACTGGCGCCGGCCATTTTTCTGATGGGATCGCAGCTGCAATATATGGGTCGCCTGCTGGGCGTGACCGACGTGCCGAAAAAGCACTGGCCGTTGCTGATGCTGACCAGCATCCTGAACGCCGTTATCGCCATGCTGGTGATGCGCTTAATCGCTTAATGGAGAGCCTATCGTGCTGAAAGTTTTAGAGCATTACACCCTTTTGCATGACATCCCGGAACTGGGCTTTGAGGAAGTAAAAACCTCTGCTTATCTGAGCCTGCAGCTGAAAGCCGCCGGTTTTCAGGTGACGGAAAACGTTAACGGCACAACCGGTATCGTGGCCCTGCTCGACAGCGGTGAGCCAGGCCCAACGCTGGCATTACGCGCCGATATGGATGCGCTTGGGCATATCATCGATGGCAAACCCTGCGCGCGCCATACCTGCGGGCACGATGCCCATTCTTCCGTGGTGCTGACCGCCGCACAGGAATTAAAAGCGGAAAACGCGGTTAAACGAGGCCGCCTGAAGCTGATTTTTCAACCGGCGGAAGAGTTAGGGACCGGGGCGCTGGCTATGGTGGCAGGCGGCGCGGTTGATGACGTGGATATGCTGCTGGGCTTTCATCTTCGTCCGGCAGAAGAGTGCGCCGTCGGCACGGCTATTCCGGCCATGTATTACTCTGCATGCGTCACCCTTGAAGCCACGATCGGCGGCCAAACTGCCCATGCTGCACGACCGCACTTGGGGGTAAACGCGCTGGATGCCGCCGTGAACGCCGTGCAGGCCGTCAATGCCGTGCATATGGCGCCAGGGAAAAGCTGGAGCGCCAAGGCGACGCGCTTTTTATGCGATGCGGGCGTCACCAACTCCATACCCGATACGGCCCGCGTAGTGTTTGACCTGCGCGCAGCGGAAAACGAAGACATGACGCAGCTGCAGAGCCGGGTAGAAAGAGCGATAACGCACAGTGCAGCAGCCTACGGTGCTACCGCGAAAATTGAGGTACTGAAAGCGATGCCTGCTGCTGAAATCAATCAGGAGATGACCTCGCTGGTGGCAGAAGCCATCAGGGAGGTACTGGGCGAAGCAGCGCTGATGCCGGTACGCTCAACGCCAGGGAGTGAAGATTTCTTCCACTATGCCGTGCAGCGTCCGGCCATCAAAGCCGGTTTCTGGGGACTGGGCACCGGCCTGACGCCAGGTTTGCACCACCCCGATATGCGTTTTGATCTGAATGCGCTGCCGGTCGGCGTGAACATCTTTAAGGCCTGTGTCACCCGCATTTTGGGCTAGTTGGGTCAGCAGGCCGGCCATTCCTGACCGGCCTGCTTATTTAGTGCCCCTTCCGCGCGCGCTGCGTATCCCGGATGCGCTGCTTTTCTTCGTGCGCCATAAAACGCCAGGCGATAAAGCCGACAATGCCCACCACAAACAGGATCAGCGAAGCCAGCGCGTTGATCTCTGGGTTGACCCCGCGCCGTACGGTAGCGAAAATTTGCATCGGCAACGTAGTCGCACCCGGCCCGGTAACGAAGCTGGCAATCACCAAATCGTCCAGCGACAGCGTAAAGGCCAGCAGCCAGCCGGTGACAAGCGCAGGCGCAATCATCGGCACGGTAATCACGAAAAAGACCTTCAGCGGCGTGGCGCCCAGATCCATCGCTGCTTCCTCAATAGAACGATCCAGCTCTCGCAGTCGGGCGTTGATCACTACTGACACATAGGCCGTACAGAAGGTAACGTGCGCCAGCCAAATGGTCAGCATCCCGCGGTCGCCAGGCCAGCCAAAGGTATTGCCCATTGCCACGAACAGCAGCAGCAGCGATAGCCCGGTGATCACATCCGGCATTACCAACGGCGCGGTAAGCATAAAGGCAAAGCCGGTCGATCCCTTAAACCGGCCAAAGCGAACAATCGCGACTGCCGCCATCGTGCCCAAAATTACCGCTGCCGTTGCCGACAGTGCGGCGATGGTCAGGCTCAGCGTGACCGCGCTAATCATGGCATCGTCATGGAACAACACCTGGTACCAGTGCAGCGAAAAGCTTTCCCATGCGGCCAGCTGAGAGGCGTTAAAGGAATAAATCACCAGCAGCACCATCGGTGCGTACAGGAAGAAAAAGCAGACTATCAGGATTGCAATACGCCATGGAGAGCGCACGGTCGGCAGAGCACTCATGCTTTTTCCCCCAGCTCTTTGTTCTGATGTTTATGAAACCAGATGATAGGCAGGATCAGGATCAACAGGATGATCACGGCCAGCGCTGAGGCAACCGGCCAGTCACGATTATTAAAGAATTCCTGCCACAGCACGCGGCCAATCATGATGCTGTCCGGGCCGCCGAGCAGTTCCGGGATCACGTATTCGCCCACCGCCGGAATGAAAACCAGCATGGAACCGGCGATAATTCCGCCTTTGGTCAGCGGTACAATGACGCTAAAGAACGTTTTGAGTGGCCGAGCGCCTAAATCCAGCGAGGCCTCCACCAGCGAGTAGTCGATACGGGTAAGCGCGGTGTAGATGGGCAGCACCATAAAAGGCAGATAGCAGTAGACGATACCGATATAGACCGCCAGATTGGTATAAAGGATCGCTACCGGATGATCGGTAATACCGCTCCACATCAGAAAACGGTTCAGGACGCCATTGTCGTTAAGAATGCCCATCCAGGCATAAACGCGTACCAGAAAAGAGGTCCAGGAAGGCAGTATCACCAGCAGCAGCAAAATATTGCGGGTGGAAGGCGAACTGTACGCCACGGCCCACGCCAGCGGATAGCCGATAACCAAACAGGCTACGGTAGAAATAGCCGCCACCTGCAGCGAATGCAGATAGGCATCGATATAAAGCGGATCGTCCGTCAGCGTCAGATAATTGCCAAAATTAATTACCGCCGTCAGCTGGCCATCTGCCCAGCTGACCAGGTCCGTATAAGGCGGGATGGCCCGCGCAATATCGGCAAAGCTGATTTTCAGCACAATCAGAAACGGCAACAGGAACAGCAGCACCAGCCAGA
>DOOK01000416.1:3600-4264 GCA_003512805.1 Erwinia sp.
CAGTAAAGCCGGACGTTTGGACGCAGCGACTTGAGCCATAAACGTCTCTCCTTATTGCGTCAGCACGACGCAGCTGTCCGCATCCCAGCAGAGGCGAACTTCGTCTCCCCAGGTGGGTGCGCCTTTACGGAAGCGATAGGCATTCTGCAACTGCGCGCTGATCATCTGCCCGCTGTGCAGGCGCACATGGTAGATGGAGAGGTCGCCCAGATAAGCAATATGCACCACTTCGCCCACGGCAAAATTGCACCCGTCGGCGGGCACCTCGTCGCTGAGCATGACTTTTTCCGGCCGCAGCGCCACGTGCACGGGCACGCCGTCCACTATTGACGCATCTGAATCCACTTTCAGCGGATGGAGCAGACCGGGGCTGTCAATAATCAGCCCATCTGGCTGACGCTCGCGCAGCATCCCCTGAAAAAGATTCACCGAGCCGATAAATTCGGCGCTGTAGCGCGTCGTCGGGTGCTCATAGATCTCTTCCGGCTCGCCAATCTGCACAAATTTTCCGCGGTTCATAATGGCAATACGGCCGGCCATTGTCATCGCTTCTTCCTGATCGTGCGTGACCATTACGCACGTTGCGCCGACGCGTTCAAGAATGTCCACAACCTCAAGCTGCATACGGTCACGCAGTTTTTTATCCAGCGCGCCCATCGGCTCA
>DOOK01000416.1:4362-8158 GCA_003512805.1 Erwinia sp.
CTCATCCAGCAGCAGCAGCTTAGGCCGTTTAGCCAGGCTACGTGCCAACGCCACGCGCTGCCGCTGACCGCCGGAAAGCTGGTGAGGCTTACGCTTTGCGTACTCCTGCATATGCACCAGCGCCAGCATCTCGCTCACGCGCCCGGCAATTTCCGCTTTGGGCAGCCGGTCCTGTTTCAGACCGAAGGCAATATTTTGTTCCACCGTCATATGCGGAAAAAGCGCATAAGACTGAAACATCATGTTGATAGGCCGCTGATAGGGCGGCACGTGGGAAAGATCCTGACCGTCTAACATAATCTGTCCGGACGTGGGGGCTTCAAAGCCGGCCAGCATCCGCAACAGCGTCGATTTTCCGCAGCCGGAAGCACCCAGCAGCGCAAAAATTTCACCTTTGTAAATCGTCAGGTTGACGTCGTCAACCGCATGCTGTCCGTCAAAGGACTTGGTCAGATTGCGTATTTCCAGCAGCGGCGTGACGGCTCTGCTGACTTTTTTTTGCGGGCGAGGGATCGCGTCGTTCACTTCCATTACACTCCGGCGCTTTTAAACGGTCATACCGTATAAAAAGAAAACAGAGGCGGGTTCGCCTCTGTAATAACTCAGTGAGGCTTCAGCTACTTGCCACTTTTAACTTTAGTCCATGCCCGCGTACGCACACGATCGAGTTTCGGATCCTGGACTTTCAGCACAAACAATTTAGCCATCGTCTCTGCATTGGGATAAATGCCCGGATTATCACGCACGCTGGCATCCACTAACGGCACCGAGGCTTTATTGCCGCTGGCGTAGAAAATCTTGTTAGAGATATTCGCCATCACGGCTGGCTCCATCAGATAGTTCAGGAACTGATAAGCTTCATCCATGTTCTTCGCGTCTTTAGGAATAGCCAGCATGTCGAAGAAGGCCAGCGCGCCCTCTTTCGGAATGCTGTAGGCGATATTCACGCCATTTTTTGCCGCGGCAGCGCGGTTCTTCGCCTGCAGCACGTCGCCCGCCCAGCCAATAGCCACACAGGTGTTACCGTTCGCCAGATCGTTAATGTACTGCGAAGAGTGGAAGTAGCGAATGCTCGGACGCAGCTTCAGCAACAGATCGGTCGCCGCGCCGGAATAATCTTTTGCATCGCTACTGTTAGGATCTTTGCCCAGATAGTTCAGGACGGTAGCAAAGATCTCTTCCGGCGCGTCCAGGAAAGAGACACCGCAACTTTTCAGCTTTTCCAGATTCTCAGGCTTAAGCACCAGATCCCAACTGTTTACGGGCGCATCTTTGCCCAAAGCGGCTTTGACTTTGTCCACGTTATAACCGATGCCGGTAGTGGCCCACAGATAGGGAATAGCGTATTTATTGCCGGGATCGTGCTGCTCAACCTTTTTCAGCAAATCAGGATCGAGGTTTTTGTAATTTGGCAGCTTGCTCTTATCCAGCGGCTGAAAAACACCGGACTGCAGCTGGCGAGCCAAAAAGCTGGAGGACGGCACCACAATATCGTAGCCGGTGCTGCCGGCCATCAGCTTGCCTTCCAACACTTCATTGGAGTCGAAAACGTCGTAAATAACTTTAATGCCGCTCTGCTTTTCAAAATCAGGCACGGTATTGGGCGCGATATAATCGGACCAGTTATAAACGTGCAGGGTCTTATCCGCTGCCGTCACCCCGGCTGAAACTGCCATCACCATGCCAGCAACCAAGCCTGACCATTTTTTACGCTGGTTGAACATGTTTTCTCTCCTCCTGAACAGAGATCACTACGGCTAAAAAGCAGACCAACGGCGTCTTCACTCACTGTAAGGATTAGCCGCCGCGCTGTTAAATAGAAAAAACCTATACCTGCTGCGGCTTTGCACACAAAATGCCGTTTCGCAAGGATAGCCCCACAATGCAGGCCAGACCAGAGCCGGGCGTAAAAAACGCCTTTTATCGATATTCGCCTGGTTTTACTCTATGCAAGCGAGCCAGGAAGCGAAAAAAGGCGCAGAAAATAGCGGGAAAGCGGCCTTAAGCCAGCATAAAAACGGGAAAAGTGGGCGGGAAAACTCAAGGAAATCGCCGGATACGGCCTTAAACGGAGAAAGATGCGGCAGTCAGGGCCAGCTGGCCCTGAAATAGTGGCTGAAAATCAATGCAGCATAGAGTGTGAAGTGACGATTTCACCGCGATCTTCCTCTTCGCTCATCATCAGCAAATGATTGGCGAAGGCTTCCATCACGACCATTGAAATCTGTTCTTCACTTTGCTTCATAAAATGCACAAACTGACCGTAAGTCAGACCGGCAGTAATGGTGAGCGACTGGCAGACAATCAGCTTGGGCAGATTGTCATCCTGGATATCAACAAAAGCTTTCACCGTCAGCGAACTGGCGTTGATCTGCGAAAGATCGCCTACCAGCGGGATCAATGCGGTTGGTTTGACTTCTGCAAGCGCGGAAAACAGGATAACGTTGTCGACCAAATCCAGCTTGGCATCAAACACCCCGTCGAAATTCTGCATATGCGGCAGGTGAAGCGCCTGACAGGAATCGCACTCAAACCAGGTGATGCTCTGCTGATCCAGCCAACGTCGTAAAAGCTCGATATCGGGAACGACGAGTGAATCCATGTAATTGGTCTCTTACTGCCTTAAAATTGCGCCCTAGCTTACGTAAAAAAGCCCCTGAACACCACGATTGTCTGGTAAATATCCGGTCAACCGCCGGTTTTCAGACAGAAACCAGGCCTGGCCTGCTGCTCGATCCAGGCGATCATCTGCGTGGCGATATCCCTGCCAGTCGTCTTTTCAATCCCTTCCAGGCCCGGTGAAGCATTCACTTCCATCACCAATGGCCCGCGTTCGGCCCGTAAAATATCGACGCCTGCCACGTCAAGGCCCAGCGTCGCCGCCGCACGCAACGCTATCTCCTGCTCGTTGGCGCTGATTTCCACTCTGCGCGCTGTTCCGCCGCGATGCAGGTTTGAGCGAAACTCGCCTTCTTTAGCCTGACGCTCAATGGCTGCCACTACCCTGCCGCCAATCACCAGGCAGCGGATATCCCTGCCCCTTGCTTCTTTGACAAACTCCTGCACCAAAATATGCGCATTAAGCCCACGGAAGGCATCAATGACGCTTTCGGCCGCCTGTCGCGTCTCTGCTAATACCACCCCTATACCCTGAGTGCCTTCCACCAGCTTGACCACCAGTGGTGCCCCTCCGACCATCTCAATCAGGTCACGGGTATCATCCGGCGAATGCGCAAAACCCGTAACCGGCATAGGAATACCTTCCCTGGCGAGCAGCTGCAGCGAACGCAGCTTGTCGCGCGCGCGGGTAATGGCAACTGATTCGTTAAGAGGGTAACTGCCGCAAACCTCAAATTGCCGTAAAACTGCCGTACCATAAAAGGTAATAGCGGGGCCGATTCGCGGGATAACCGCGTCATAATGGCCCAGCTGCCTGCCCTGGTAATGAATAGCGGACGACCCGGGGTTGATGTTCATATAACAGGATAAAGGATCGATGATTTCAACGCTGTGACCGCGTAGCTGTGCGGCTGCCAGCAGCCGCTTACACGAATAAAGCGAACCATCCCGGGAAAGAATCGCTATTTTCACCCGATATCTCCGAAAGGGTTAACGTGTTGCCCATCCCTGCTTATGCAGGTAATCCAGCATAAAAGGACGGCTTTCTTTGATAATGGTCTTTTGAATATGCTCGCTCCAGCTCTCGCTTCGCGCATTGCTTTCACGCGTCAGATAATACTCTTCATGCTGCGCATCGTAGGCCGCCAGCGTGTCCGGATCGATGGGCTGATAGTGC
>DOOK01000416.1:8291-13125 GCA_003512805.1 Erwinia sp.
GTTTAAGCTGCGGCGTCTGTTCAGGCCAGCCCAGGCACAGACCAAATAACGGCAGGACGAATTTAGGCAGGCCCAGCAGTTCGGTGACTTCAGCAATGCCGTTACGGATGCCGCCGATATAAACGCCCCCCAGCCCCAGTGATTCTGCGGCTACTAACGCGTTCTGTCCCATCAGCGCGGTATCCACGCAGCCCAGCAGCAGCTGCTCCGCCAGGCCCAGCTGTGCCTCCGGGCAAATCTGCTGATGGCGATTAAAATCGGCGCAGAAAACCCAGAATTCGGCGGCCTGGCCCACATATTTTTGCCCACCGGTCAGCTCGACCAGCTTCGCGCGCATAGCTTTATCGGTAATGCGAATAATGGAAGAACATTGTAAAAAACTGGAGCTGGACGCCCCCTGCGCGGCTGCAATAATCGCCGCTCTTTCAGCCTCGCCGATGGGCTGGTCAGTAAAAGATCGGATAGAACGGTGGGAGCACAGTAGGTCAATTGTCGGGGTCATGCTTCTCTCCTGGTGAGGACTTATCAGTCAAATTAAACAACTCCGGTGCCAGGGCTTTAGCCGTGCGCCACATCATCACTGTGGCGGCAGGCAGCATCATAATAAGGCCAACGATAAGCAGGATCGTGGCGGCAACCGGGCGGGTAAAAGATGCAGGCAAGGGTAGCACCTGATGCAGCACTAAGTAAGAGAACAACAGGATAATTCCGCCCAGCGCCTCGGCAATCAGCACCGCTTTCGGCATGCCGCTAAAGGTTAAATTGCCCATACTGCCTCCGTTTTCCGGGGATTGGGGATGAATACAGCATAACCGGCTTATCTTTATATAGATGAAACGAATCGAAACGACAGGTAATTCCTTCTTTCTTTCACCCAGGGAAGGGGGCATGATAGGCGACATTACATGATAAATTGTGATGCACATCACACTAAATCTGCCCTTTGAGGAGAACCCTATGTTTGCTGTAATTTTTGGACGCCCTGGCTGTCCTTATTGTGTCCGCGCTAAGGAACTGGCTGAAAAACTGACTGAAGAGCGTGAAGATTTCAATTTCCGCTACGTCGACATCCACGCAGAAGGCATCACCAAGGCAGATCTGGAGAAAACCGTGGGTAAACCGGTTGAAACCGTTCCGCAGATTTTCCTCGACCAGAACCACATTGGTGGCTGCACTGATTTCGAGGCCTATGCGAAAGAAAATCTGGGCCTGTTCCAGTAAAGCTTCTCGTCCCGATTTGATGCGGGAGACAAAAAAAGAGGACCGCATTGCGGTCCTCTTTTTTTTTGCGGGTCACGCTCAGCTATGAGAATGCCAGAACAGCGTGCGGCAGAGCATAACGCCCAACGCGCCGGACCCGCACCAGAATACCGCACTGGTATCAAAAGCCAGCTCCTGAAACAGCGAGTGATAATGCAGCGAATAGTAGTGCAGCACAATCAGGCAAAGCGGCGTGGCCAGCAAAGCACTCGACAGCGCTATCGTTAGCGGGCGCTCTTTTGACGTCAGTGCGGCGATCGCACCCGGCAAGGTAAACATCAGCAGACCCGGCCTCGCCTGCGCCCAGGCCGTACCTTCTATGACCATACCGTAACGTATCGCCAGAAAAACGATGCTGTAAAGAACAAAACTAAACGCTACGCTTGTCCAGGACATGCCCTTAAACATAATAGGATCTTCTCTCGGTAATTGATGTTATCACCTGGCCGGAATGACACCGGACTGATTTCCCCTGTTTTAAATAAACAAAAGCCAATGCTTTTACTGGCTGAAAAAGCGTGAAGCGATTAAAATGACGACCGTTTTATTTTATTTGGCTCCGCGCTGTCCGCGTAAACGCCCGAATGTTGTTTCTGCTCTGCTGGCAGTGCAATAAATTTAGCGTAAAAAACCCTTTATTTCAACATGTTACTAGTAAACAAGAAGTTAAACCGTGAATATAAACGTCGCAGATTTGTTAAGTGGAAATGACATTCTGTTATTATTCGTCGTACTGGCGCTCGGCTTGTGCCTCGGTAAATTACGTCTGGGCTCAGTCCAACTGGGTAATTCTATTGGCGTTTTAGTTGTTTCTCTTCTGCTTGGTCAGCAGCATTTTACGATCAATCCCAACGCGCTTAATCTTGGGTTTATGTTATTTATTTTTTGCGTGGGTGTAGAAGCCGGGCCGAATTTTTTCTCTATTTTTTTCCGTGACGGCAAAAATTATCTGATGCTGGCGCTGGTCATGGTCTCCAGCGCGGTGCTGATAGCACTGGGATTGGGTAAACTCTTTGGGTGGGATATCGGTTTGACGGCCGGTATGTTGGCAGGCTCCATGACGTCTACGCCGGTGCTGGTAGGCGCTGGCGACACGCTGCGCCACACTTATCCCAGCGGCGCAGCGCTAAGCCAGGCGCAGAACAACCTCAGCCTGGGCTATGCGCTAACTTATCTGGTCGGACTGGTCAGCCTGATTTTCGGCGCTCGCTATCTTCCACGGCTCCAACATCAGGATTTACCGACCAGCGCACAGCAGATTGCCCGCGAGCGAGGTCTGGATGCCGAGCAGCGTAAGGTTTACCTGCCGGTAATCCGCGCCTATCGTGTAGGGCCAGAACTGGTCGCCTGGATTGATGGTAAGAACCTGCGCGAGCTCGGGATCTATCGGCAAACCGGTTGTTATATTGAACGTATCCGCCGCAACGGCATTCTTGCGAACCCTGACGGCGATGCGGTTTTACAGCAGGGAGACGAGATTTCATTGGTGGGCTATCCGGATGCGCATTCCCGGCTGGATCCCAGCTTCCGTAACGGTAAGGAAGTTTTCGATCGTGACCTGTTGGATATGCGCATCATTACCGAAGAGATCGTGGTCAAAAACAATAATGCTGTGAACAGAAGGCTCAGTCAGCTTAAGCTGACGGACCACGGCTGCTTTTTGAACCGCGTGATCCGCAGCCAGATCGAGATGCCTATTGATGACAGTATTATTTTAAATAAAGGTGATGTGCTGCAAATCAGCGGCGAAGCGCGACGGGTGAAATCGGTGGCCGATAAAATCGGCTTTATCTCTATCCACAGCCAGGTGACCGATCTGCTGGCTTTTTGCGCCTTCTTTATTATCGGACTCATGGTCGGCATGGTGACTTTTCAGTTCAGCCGCTTCAGCTTTAGCATAGGCAATGCGGCCGGTTTGCTGTTTGCCGGTATCATGCTGGGCTTCCTGCGGGCGAACCACCCTACCTTTGGTTATATCCCGCAGGGGGCCTTAACCATGGTAAAAGAGTTTGGCCTGATGGTCTTTATGGCAGGTGTAGGGCTGAGCGCGGGCAGCGGACTTTCTCATGATATGGGAGATACGGGTCTGCTGATGTTGGCGGCAGGCCTGATAGTTAGCCTGCTGCCGGTAGTGATCAGCTTCGTTTTTGGTGCCTGGGTACTGAAAATGAACCGCGCCCTGCTGTTTGGTGCCATTATGGGCGCACGCACCTGTGCACCTGCAATGGAAATTATCAGCGATACGGCCCGCAGCAATATTCCTGCTCTCGGTTATGCGGGAACTTACGCCATTGCCAACGTGCTGCTGACCCTGGCCGGCACGTTAATCGTTCTTATCTGGCCGATGTTGGGCGGTTAAAATAATTTCAGATTATCTGCGAACTTTTGCTGTAGGTCGCAGTCATAATTAATGCCACTGCTTTTCTTTGAAATCCCCAGATTGTGGAGCCCGTTAATCTTCTGATTAGCGGGTTTTTTTATTCCTGTTTCCCGCTCTTACCTGCCTGCCTGCTTTTTTCCGTCATCAATTCTTAACGAAACCACAACCGCTGTCGGAATTAAGAGCGAACCTATTTATCTTTGCCTGTCGTGCTTCTACCTTATGCGACCGCCTTCAGGGAGGCCAAACGGCCCGGCAACACGGCCGCCGTCCAAGCCTCTGACCCGATTGCGAAGCTTGATGGCCGCAAACGGCCCGTTTTTATTTTCAGGTACGTCAGGTACCGCTGAACGAAATGAGGAAATCACCATGCTGGAAGCACTGAACCGGTCGCTGTTTCTCTGGATTAATGCCACACCCGATACGCCAGCCTGGCTAATAACCATGGCCACGCTGGTGGCTCGCGACCTGATCACCATCGTTCCCGTCCTGATTGTTGCGCTATGGCTGTGGGGGCCCCGAAGTCAGGTCGGTTCACAGCGCCGTCTGGTCCTGAAAACCGCCATCGCTTTAGCCTGTGCCTTAACGGTCTCCTGGCTGACGGGCAGTCTGTATCCTCATCCACGTCCGTTTGTTATCGGGCTGGGCCACCAGTTCCTTGCGCATGACGCGACGGAATCCTATCCCAGTAATCACGGCACCATCATTTTCACCTTTGCCATCGCCTTTTTCTGCTGGCATCGGGCCTGGTCAGGTACGGTACTGTTGGTCACAGGCCTGGCGATTGCCTGGTCACGCATTTTTCTGGGCGTCCACTGGCCAATGGACATGCTGGGCGGGCTGCTACTGGGCGTCCTATCTTGTCTGGTGGCGCAGAGCGTGTGGCATTTTTGCGGCCAGCGCTTGTTGCATAATATTTCTTCTCTCTACCGCCTGTTATTTGCTTTTCCGATTCGCAAAGGCTGGGTGCGGGAATAATTTATTGCCGCGCCAGCCTAATTACAGTTGGGCAACTGCGTAAATTACCAACACGTTCTTGCGCAACAGGCCGAAATAATAAACCATTTTTGTTCGGTCGTTGCGCAAATCAATAAAAGCTGGTCCACCCTGCCAGGAAAATTTCATAACTCATTAATTTTAATGATTAAAAAATAAAAAAGCCATAAATGTTAACGTGTGAGGGTAATATTTAAG
>DOOK01000413.1 GCA_003512805.1 Erwinia sp.
GATCTGACCCTTTTCACTTCTGGCTGTTCAAGCAGCGTATGCAGAACAGCAGCCACATCATCTCGCGGAACCGTACCGTAAGGGATGGCCAGCCCGGCTTTGACTTTTCCCGTACCGGCTTCGTTAACCAGCGTGCCGGGCCGTAAGATTACCCAATCCAGCGAGGAGGAGGCCAGCATGACGTCGGCCTGCTTTTTTACCTGCATATAGTGCTCAAAACCCGGTGAAGGTTCTTTACCCCTTCCCGCATCCGGAAAAGCAGAGACCAGCAGAAAGCGCTGAATGCCTGCCAGCCTGGCCGCCTCGGCAGCAAAACGCGCCCCGCGGCCGTCGATGCCGTCAGTTAAATCCACGCCTGCCCCTGCGGCGCCTGCTGAAAATACCACGGCCTCGCAGCCCTGCATCGCCGCCGCCAGCCTTTCGCTGCTGGTATTCATCAGGTCGATATTGACCGGTTTAACGCCATCGGCCTCCAGCGAGGCTATCTGACTGTCGCGGCGATAAAGCCCTGTTACCTGATGGCCCGCCTTAACCAGCCGTTTTCTCAGACGGCGACCTACGCCGCCCGTTGCGCCAATAATAAATATGTTCATGTTCAGATCCCTTTGGTTGGCCCGCAGGCGTGAGGCTTAAGCTTAGTGAATTGTGGGTCGCTTTGCCGTCCGGCGTTTAACCCATGTGGTTGGCAATCGTTTGCTTTTGTCGTGCAGAAGCTTAAAATCGCCACTTTGTTCGCCATGGAACCTCTGAGCATGTCCGCCAATCTTTCTGAAGCCAGCCGCAGCGCTGTGCCCGCTGCGAAAAGTGAATTGATTTATCGCCTTGAAGATCGCCCGCCGCTGCCGCAAACATTGTTTGCCGCTTGCCAGCATTTGCTGGCGATGTTTGTGGCGGTTATCACGCCTGCATTGCTGATTTGTCAGGCTTTGGGCCTGCCAGCACAGGATACACAGCACATTATCAGCATGTCGCTGTTTGCCTCCGGCGTCGCCTCGGTTCTGCAAATAAAAACCTGGGGACCGGTAGGCTCGGGGCTGCTGTCGATTCAGGGCACCAGCTTTAACTTCGTCACGCCGCTGATAATGGGGGGCATGGCGTTAAAAAACGGCGGAGCGGACGTGCCAACGATGATGGCCGCCCTGTTCGGTACACTGATGCTGGCTTCCGTTACCGAAATGGCGCTTTCTCGCGTGTTGCACCTGGCACGCCGTATCATTACGCCGCTGGTTTCCGGCATCGTAGTGATGATTATCGGGTTGTCGCTGATTCAGGTCGGTCTCACCTCTATCGGCGGGGGGTTTGCCGCCATGAGCGACCACACCTTTGGTGCACCAAAGAACCTGCTGCTGGCCGGTGCCGTGCTGTTAGTCATTGTTTTACTGAACCGACAGCGTAATCCCTATTTGCGCGTAGCTTCTCTGGTTATCGCCATGGCCGTTGGTTATTTGCTGGCCTGGGTGATGAATATGCTGCCCTCCGGGAACGCCCCGGCTACCCAGCCGTTGATTGCCATACCCACGCCTTTTTATTACGGGCTGGGCATCGACTGGAATCTGCTGATCCCGCTGATGCTGGTATTTATGGTGACCTCGCTGGAAACCATCGGCGATATTACTGCCACTTCTGACGTTTCAGAGCAGCCGGTCAGCGGGCCACTCTACATGAAGCGGCTGAAAGGCGGCGTGCTGGCAAACGGGCTGAATTCATGCGTATCTGCGCTGTTTAATACCTTCCCCAACTCTTGTTTTGGTCAGAACAATGGCGTGATCCAGCTGACCGGCGTCGCCAGCCGTTATGTCGGTTTTGTGGTGGCGCTGATGCTGATCGTGCTGGGACTTTTCCCGGCGGTCAGTGGCTTTGTACAGCATATTCCTGAGCCGGTGCTGGGCGGCGCGACCATCGTGATGTTTGGCACCATCGCCGCTTCGGGCGTGCGCATCGTTTCACGCGAGCCGCTGAATCGTCGGGCCATTATGATTATTGCGCTGTCGCTGGCGGTTGGGTTGGGCGTTTCACAGCAGCCGCTGATCCTGCAATTTGCGCCAGAATGGCTGAAAACGCTGCTTTCTTCCGGTATCGCCGCTGGGGGCATTACGGCCATCGTCCTGAATTTGCTTTTCCCTCAGGAGAAGTAGCGTAAATGGCAGAGGTGAGCGCCCTCTGCCGCCTTTCCAGGGTTGAGCTTCGTGCATAAATCAGGCATAACACCCCTTAATAAAAGCGCACAGGGATAGCTCATGAAATCTGTTGGAAAAGTTCTTCTTTCGCTGCTGGTTATCCTGCTGGCGATTGTCATCATCGTGTATTTGCTTTTGGGAACACGCTGGGGAGCCAGCTGGCTCAGTCGCACCCTTAGCCAGCACAGCACTTACCAACTTGTCGTAGGCCGGCTGGAACATAATTTTTCCACGCCATCACACCTGATTCTGCATGACGTCTCGTTCGGCCGTAAAACTAAACCTGCTATTTTGGTGGCAAAAAAAGTCGATTTAGGGTTGGGCATTGCATCGTTCTCCCGGCCCCTGCATTTTGCCAGCATCGTGCTCAGTCAGGGCACGTTAAGGGCTACCGATAAGACCAGTCAGCTGCCTCTTTCCGCCGAGCGTTTCCAGCTAAGTGACATGGCCGTTGACAGCTATCACAATGCGCTGCCTTTGAATGCACAGCATGTAAATGGCGGCGTGATGCCGTGGCAACCTGAGGCCACCAGCTTTATTGGCCATAACGCCCGTTTTCAGTTCAGTGCCGGTTCGCTAAATTTTAAAGGCGTACCTGCCAGTAATGTCCTGCTTGAAGGCCATGTTACGCCCCAACAGCTGGTGATAAGCAATCTGGGCGCCGATGTGGCGCGAGGGTCGATAACGGCCAGCGCACAGCGTGACGAACAGGGCAGCTGGCAAGTCAGCACGTTAAGGCTGAGCAATCTGCGTTTACAAAGCAGCAAAACGCCTGCCGGGTTTTTACAGCCTTTACTGGCGCTGCCCGCCGTGCATTTCGGGCGGGTCGATGTGACCGATGCACGGTTAGAAGGGAAGGACTGGGCAGTAACCGATCTTAATCTGGCGCTGAAAAATATGACGCTGCGTGAAGGCAGCTGGGAAAGCGACGACGGCTCGCTGTCGATGAATGCCAGCAGTTTTGTGAACGGCACGCTGCTGCTGAACGATCCTATCGTCAATATGAGCTTTTCGCCGCAGGGTATCGCGCTGACGCAGTTTAGCTCCCGCTGGGTGAACGGAGTCATCCGTGCTTCGGGCAACTGGACGCGCCGCGATAAAAAGCTGACGCTGGATGAAGCGGTTATCGCCGGGCTGGAGTACACGCTGCCGCAAAGCTGGCGGACATTCTGGCTGAGCCGTCTGCCGGAGTGGCTCCAGACGGTGGAAGTGATAAAGCTGAACGTCAGTCATAACCTGATTATTGATGTCGATCCGGCCTTTCCTTTTCAAATGACCTCGCTGGAGGGTAACGGCAGCAATCTGCAGCTGGTGCGTGACCGGGAATGGGGGATCTGGGGCGGCAACCTGAGCTTTAATGCGGCGGAAGCAACGTTTAACCGTGTGGATCTGCGTCACCCTTCTCTCGCCCTGACGGCGGATGACAAGGTCATCAACGTAACGGAGATGAGCGCCTTTCCCCGCAGCGGCATCATTGAGGGGCTGGCAACGGTTTCGCAGCAGCCGCAACGCGCATTTACGCTTTCACTCCATGGCCGTGAAACGCCGCTGAATCTGTTGCAGGACTGGGGATGGCCAGCGGTTCCTCTGGATGAAAACGGTGAGCTGACCCTGAAAATGCAGGGCAGCCTGGCGAAAGACGCGCCGCTGAAGCCGTCCGTTGACGGCACGCTTTCTGCCGTGGCGGGTGATAAGTCGATACAGCAAACCGTGCAGGCGGGCAATCTGAGCAGCAGGTAAAAACGCCGCCCTTAGCGGACTATATGATTAACCCGTATTCGCAACGTAGCGCGGTTAATGTATAGTCCGCTTTTTTACGGAGGAACCATGCTGACCAACTCATCCATTCGTCTCAATAAATACATTAGCGAGAGCGGTATCTGTTCTCGTCGCGACGCCGATCGCTATATCGAACAGGGAAATGTCTTTATTAACGGCAAGCGGGCCGCCGTTGGCGCGCAGGTTTTTGCCGGTGACGTGGTGAAAGTGAACGGTCAGCTTATCGAACCGCGCGATGAAGAAGACCTGGTTTTTATTGCCCTGAATAAACCCGTTGGCATTATCACCACCATGGAAGAAGGCGAACGGGATAATATCAGCGATTTCGTTAACCACAGCAAACGCGTTTTCCCTATCGGCCGACTGGATAAAGATTCACAGGGCCTGATTTTTCTGACCAATCACGGCGATTTAGTGAATAAGATCTTGCGCGCCGGAAACAATCACGAAAAAGAATATGTGGTTACGGTAAATAAACTGGTTACGGATGAGTTTATTGAGGGGATGAGCGCGGGCGTGCCGATGCTGGGTACGGTGACGCTAAAGTGTAAAGTACAAAAGGAAGCTCCCTTCGTTTTCCGCATCACGCTGGTGCAGGGACTTAACCGCCAAATTCGCCGCATGTGTAAGCACTTTGGCTATGAGGTCACTAAGCTCGAACGCACAAGGATTATGAACGTCAGCCTGAAAGGGCTGCCTTTGGGCGAGTGGCGCGACTTAACGGAAGACGAGCTGAGCGAGCTGTTCAGCCTGATCGAGGACTCCTCCTCTGAGGCAAAGCCAGCCAAAAAAACGCCGGCTAAAGCCAAACCCGCCGCCGTGAAGAAACCGGCAGGCGGGCCGAAGGGCGGCGACAAGGGCAGCAAAGAAGGCGCAAAAACGCCGGGCAATCTGGCTTCCCGCAAGCGCTTTACCCAGCCGGGCCGCAAGAAAAAAGGCCGTTAAGGCATATTCGATCCGGCTGGCTCCAGCGGGCCATCCGGATCGGCGGGCAGGACAATGTAAACGCCTTCAAATACCGCGCCGCATACCTCATTGCCAAACAGTTCCACTTCCAGCTGCACGCGCGCCTTGCGACCCCGAGCCAGCCTGTCCAGATCGCCGCTCAACGATCCCAGGTCCGCTACCGCGCCTGGCCTGCCGCTGATGGGGTGGCTGTAGCGGATATGCGCATCTGCCAGAATGATGGTGCCGCCTAAATGCCGCTCGCGTAGCAGCAGCCAGATTAGTCCCCAGCCGGTTAGTGTCGCCAGCGAAAACAGGCTTCCTGCAAACAGCGTATGATGAGGATTCTGGTTACCGGTTTCCGGCATCGTAGTAATAAATTTTTGACCGGTATACTGCAAAATACGCACGCCCATTTTTTCGCTGAGCGGAATATGCTCGTACCAGGCCTGTTGCAGCTGCCCGCACCAGTCGGCCCGATGCAGAATATCGTCCAGCGTAATCACCGGCTTAATCATTAAAAAGTGGCGGACCGGCGTGGTCTGCGGCACGGTAATTTCACCCTGGTTAACGTAGCCAAGCTTGGCAAAAAACTCGACGGCATCTTCTCGGGCGCTACACACCACGCGCTTGGCCCCCTCCTGACGCGCCACGGATTCCAGCGTCATGGCGACCAGCGTGCCCAATCCTTTCCCCTGCACGGCAGGATGTACGGCAAGAAAGCGGATAGCCGCTTCGTTATCCGCATTAATATAGAGTCGTCCGGCCGCCACCGGAGCACCGTTTTCATCGACAACCATTTGGTGATGCGCAAACGCATCCCAGGCATCCCGTTCCGATCCTTTTGGCTGGCGCAGCGGTTTGCGCAGCATTTCCCAACGAAACTGGTAGTAAATATCCAGCTCTTCTGCGGTTTCAGGTACACGAAGATGATACATAAAGTGGTTCTCTCTTTCCGGGGCGCCCGTTGGCCTTTCCGGCCGCTTCATACCTGGAGCCAGAACGTCACCGGCCCATCGTTAACCAGCGCTACCTGCATATCCGCCGCAAAGCGACCCGTCTCGGCGACAAGGCCCTTTTCGCGACAGCAGGTGACAAAATAGTCATATAACCGCTCGGCGTCCGCCGGCGCCGCACCACCTGAAAAGCCCGGACGCATGCCTTTTTGCGTATCGGCGGCCAGCGTAAACTGCGATACCACCAGCACGCTGCCGCCCGCCTGCTGTACGTTGAGGTTCATTTTACCGTTCTCATCGCTGAAAATACGGTAGCCCAAAACGCGATCGCACAGCCGCTGCGCTTTTTGTTCGTCGTCGCCTTTTTCCACGCCCAGTAAGATTAGCAATCCCGGGCCGATTTCACCGATGGTCTGACCGGCTACCGTCACGCTGGCGCTCAGCGCCCGTTGAATTAAGGCAATCATTTTCTTCCTTCTCTTCTTCCTGTCTGAGCTGGCGATAGTCGTCCAGCGAGGCGGTGATCTCTGCTCCCAGTAAGACAATACACCATGTCCAGTAAACCCACAGAAACAGAATAGGGATAACCGCCAGCACGCCATAGATAAGCTGGTATGAGGGAAACATCGTAACATAGAGCGCGAACCCTTTTTTCCCCAACTCAAACAGCAGCCCCGCTACCAGCGCACCAACCAGCGCATCTTTTCCGGGCACCTGCCGCGTCGGCACGATACTGTAGAGCAGCCAGAAGGAAAGCCAGGAAAGCAGCAGCGGGAAAATACGCAGGCCGTAGTCGATCAGCCCGCTGACGCCGCTGACTGAGGCCCAACGCAGCGACAGGAGGTAGGAGCTGAGTCCTAAGCTGGCGCCCGCCAGCAGAGGGCCGAGCGTCAGGATCATCCAGTAGACGGCAAAAGAGTAAACGATGGGTCTTTTACGTTTGCTGCGCCAGATAACGTTTAGCGCGCTGTCGATGGAATACATCAGCAGCAGCGCCGTCACCATCAGCCCACAGGCGCCTACTGCCGTCATTTTATTGACGTTAGCGACAAACTGCTCCAGATAGCTCTGGATCACCGTGCCGGAAGATGGCACGAAGTTCTGAAAAATGAACACCTTGAGCTGTTTGCTGATATCAGAAAAAGCCGGGAACGCGGCGAAAAGCGCAAACACTACCGCTATCAGCGGCACCAGCGACAGCAGCGAAACGTAGGCAAGATGCCCTGCCAGCAGCGTCATGCCATCCTCATCAATACGCTGCCACAGCAGTTTTACCCAGCGCCAGGTGGCACGCAGACGGTGTCGATAAGGGTTAGTCGGCCGCATTAGCGAAAAAGGCCGGTATAGTGGTCGCGTCAAAAACGGGGACGCTCTGAATGCCCAGCGCCTGCGCCGCGTCGATATTTTCCTGATTATCGTCAAAGAAAATAGCCTGGTCGGCGGGGAATCCCTCTTCGCTAAGTACCTGCTGATAGATGCGTGCTTCCGGCTTACGCATCCCCATTTCCTGCGAAAGATAGAGCTTGTCCGCCGCGCTTTGCACCTCAGGGTATTGCGATGGCCAGAAACGCTGATGCAGCCGGTTGGTATTGGATAAAATCACCACCCGATCGCCGCGCGCGCGCAGCTGGTTCATAATACGAAGCGTATCCGCCCTGACGTCTACAAATACAGCCTGCCAGCCTGCGGTGAATTGTTCGAAGCTCAGCGCCAGCCCCAGCTGCGCACAAAGCTGTTCGGCAAAGTCTTCGTCGCTGATTTCTCCCCGTTCATGACGATGAAAGTTTTCGTCCATCGTAAAGCGGCTTTGCAGCGTGGCCAGCGGCACGCGTCCCAGATCGCTCCAAACGCCCAAAACCCGGTTGAAATCAATATCAACAATGACGTTACCTAAATCAAAGATATACAGCATAGCCATCTCCATTTGTTCCGGTAGGGTATTCACTCTAGCGGTAAAAAGAGAAGCTGAACAGTGCGGGATTTTGAAATCTGGAAGGAAGGTTCTGGCGACGAAAAAAAACAGGGCCGGAAAGCTCCGGCCCTGTATTACAGCTTACAAAAAAGCGATTAGCCTTCTTTGCCGCCGCGTGATGCGCGTTTACGATCGTTTTCAGTCAGGTGACGTTTACGGATACGTACGGACTGCGGGGTCACTTCCACCAGCTCGTCGTCATCGATAAATTCAATCGCCTGCTCCAGCGTCATCTTGATAGCAGGTACCAGCGTAGTCGCTTCATCCGTACCAGAAGCACGCATGTTAGTCAGCTTCTTACCGGTCAGACAGTTAACCGTCAGGTCGTTAGAACGGCTATGAATACCGATAACCTGGCCTTCATAGACTTCTGCACCGTGACCCAGGAACAGCTTGCCGCGATCCTGCAGGCTGTACAGGGCGAAAGCTACTGCTTTACCCTGGCCGTTAGAGATCAGCACGCCGTTCTGACGCTGGCCAACTTCGCCCGGACGGATATCGTCGTAGTGGCTGAAGGTGGAGTACAGCAGGCCGGTACCGGAAGTCATGGTCATGAATTCGTTACGGAAACCGATCAGGCCACGGCTTGGGATCACGTAGTCAAGACGCACGCGACCTTTACCATCCGGATCCATGTTTTTCATGTCCGCTTTACGTTCGCCCATCGCCTGCATCACAGAGCCCTGATGCTGCTCTTCGATATCCAGGGTGACGTTCTCGAACGGCTCCTGCTTACGACCGTCAACTTCGCGGAAGATAACTTTTGGACGGGATACCGCCAGCTCAAAGCCTTCACGACGCATGTTTTCGATCAGAACGGACAGGTGCAGTTCACCACGGCCGGAAACGCGGAAAGCATCGGCGTCTTCAGTCTCTTCCACGCGCAGCGCAACGTTGTGCACCAGCTCTTTACGCAGACGATCCAGGATCTGACGAGAAGTAACGAACTTACCTTCTTTACCGCAGAACGGTGAGGTGTTGACGTTAAAGAACATGGTAACGGTTGGCTCATCAACGCTCAGCGCAGGCAGCGCTTCCACATTCTGTGGGTCACAGATAGTGTCGGAGATGTTCAGCTCGCCCAGACCGGTGATAGCGATGATGTCGCCCGCTTCCGCTTCGGTCGCGTCGATACGCTCCAGGCCCAGGTGAGTCAGGACTTTACCCACTTTACCGTTACGGGTTTTGCCTTCGCTGTCAACGATAGTAACCTGCTGGTTCGGCTTCACTTTACCGCGCTTGATGCGGCCGATGCCGATGACGCCAACATAGTTGTTGTAGTCCAGCTGGGAAATCTGCATCTGGAACGGCGCTTCCATCTCTACCTGTGGCGGAGAAACGTGCTGCACGATAGCTTCATACAGCGGGGTCATATCTTCGGCCATGTCGGAGTGGTCAAGACCAGCAATACCGTTCAGAGCGGAAGCATAGATAACCGGGAAGTCCAGCTGTTCG
>DOOK01000392.1 GCA_003512805.1 Erwinia sp.
ATAGTAATAAACAGCGCCAGTACCAGGCCGATCAGTGAAATGAAATCGCGAGTATATTTGAAGTAAATCTTTTCTTTATCCTGCTGGTTGCGTTCCCAGACGTCACGCGACTGCGCGCGAACGGCTCCACGCAGGTTGCCCATCCAGCTGATGCCGGAATAGAGCGCGACCAGCAGGCCGGTAATGCCCACGGTCGTACGTTGTTCGACGGCTGTTTTCACGGTATTTTTCAACGTGGTTGCCAGCGTAGGATCGCTGATGCTGTTAACCAGCCTGTCGATCAAATCCGTCAGCAAATCCTGATTGGAGGCGAGCACGAAACCGACGCCCGCAAACGACACCATTAATATGGGGATCAGCGACAGAAAAGAAAAATAGGTGATGGCCGCGCCAAACTGACTGCCCATACGATCGTTAAAGCGTTCTCCGGCGCGGATAAAATGTGCCACCGCCGGGATGGCCTGAAACCAGCTCGCCAGACGAGAAACGCGCGTGATCGACTTATCGACGGTTTCATTGCCGGTTTTAATATTAATCAGCGGCTTGTCCGCTTTTTTCTCTACGGGGTTATTTTCCTTCATGAATCCTTCTTCATATCCTTCAAGTGCATGGCTTAAAACAAATTATAGCCGGACGATCAGCTAACGTAGTGTTTCATTGCCTGAGTCAGCCATTCCATAAAGACGTGGACCCGGCGCGTCAGATTACGGCGATGAGGGTAAACCAGCGAAACGGGCATCGGTTCGGCGCGAAAGTGCGGCAGGATCTCAACCAGTTTTCGCTCTGCTAACGCCTGTTTTACGCCCCTTTCCGGTACCTGAATAATGCCTAATCCGGCCAGACAGGCGGCGCGATAAGCTTCGGTGCTGTTGACGGTTATTGTCCCGCCCGTTTTGATATAGCGACGGTTTTTACCATCGAAGTATTCAAAGCCCATCGGCTGCATACCAATTTGCTGGCTGTAATGCACCATCGCGTGTGAGGCCAGATCGTCCGGCGTGCCTGGCGTACCAAAACGCATCAGGTAGTCAGGGCTGGCACAGTTAATTAACGTCAGCTTGCCTAAAGGCCTGGCAATCAGACCGGAACTTTCCAGGATACCGACGCGCACAACGCAATCAAAGCCTTCACGTACCACATCCACGCGTCGGTCACTGCTGCTCAGCTCAAGCTCGATTCCAGGATAATGCTGCATAAAATCCGGCAACAGCGGCAGGACATAGTCGCAAGCCATACTGACAGGCATATCGACACGTAGCTTGCCGCTCAACGTGGCAGGGTCGTGCTGAAACAGGGAATCCATCTCATCCAGCGTTGCCAGCACGTCGCGGCAGCGCTCGTAATAAATCATTCCGTCCTGCGTCAGCTGGACACGTCGCGTGGTGCGATGCAGCAGCCTTACGCCCATCGTGTTTTCCAGTGATTGCAGCTGTCGCGACAGGCTGCCTTTAGGTAAACCCATGCTCTCGGCGGCGCGGGTGAAACTCTGTAATTCCGCGACCCTGACGAAAACCTGCATTGCGTGTATTTTATCCATTTATGCGCCCATTGTTGCTTTCAACGGAACAGTGATGCGTAGCCAGAACCATTTATAGATCGCTTTGCAGGCAATATCCTGTTTTTTATCCACAGCAGAACGTCCGGAGCGAGAAATGAGCCACAAAATTGCAGTTATTACCGGCGGCAGCCGGGGTTTAGGCCGAAACGGCGCGCTAAAGCTGGCTGAAAAGGGCATTGATGTGATTTTTACCTGGCACAGCAAAGCGCAGGAGGCACAGGCGGTCGTCAAAGAAATAGAAGCGTTGGGGGCCCGCGGCGTGGCGCTACAGCTGGATGTAGGAGACAGCCAGACTTTTTCCGGCTTCGCCAGTGAAGTACAAAAACAGCTAAAAGCAGTCTGGCAACGCGACAGTTTTGATTATTTATTGAACAATGCCGGAACCGCGCTGCATGAGCCGTTTGCTTCGACTACGGAAGCGCAGTTCGATGCTTTAGTTAACGTGCACTTTAAGGGGCCGTTTTTCCTGACGCAGCAGCTGTTGCCGCTGGTCGCTAATGGCGGACGTATTCTGAACGTCTCCAGCGGTCTGACCCGTTTCAGCCAGCCAGGATCCGGGGCGTATGCGGCGGTGAAGGGTGCGATGGAAGTGTTAACGCGCTACCAGGCAAAAGAGCTGGCGGCGCGGGATATTCGTGTCAATATTCTGGCGCCCGGCGCTATCGCCACGGACTTTAGCGACGGTCGAGTGCGTGATAATCCTCAAATCAATGCTTTTATCTCTTCCGTAACGGCATTGGGCCGTGTAGGACTGCCGGAGGATATCGGCAACGTCATCGCCATGCTGTTCAGCGAAGAGAGCGCCTGGATAACCGGGCAGCGCATTGAGGCCTCGGGCGGCATGTTTCTCTGAGGCACCATGCCGCCCGGCCAGAGGTCAGAGACGGATAGTCCCGTCTATGACCGTAACCGTCTGGCCGCCAATCCAGGCGGTGCCGGCCACCCAACTGACGCTCAGGCGACCGGCACGCTGTAAAGCCGTGCCCTGACGAACGCGGTAATCCTGTTCTGTTCCTTGCGCCTGCAGATAGCGGGCCAGGCAGGCATTGGCGCTGCCGGTTACGGGATCTTCGCACAGTGAACCCTGCTCCATCAGCAGGCAACGGACTTCATACTGCTCCGCGGCTTCCTGCAGAGGGCCAAAAAGCATCACGCCGGTTACGCGGGCTTTTTTCAACAACCGTTCAAATTCCGTAAGATTAGGTTTGATTGCCAGCACTGCTTCGGCAGACCTCATCGGCACCAGCAGAAACCGAATGCCCATATCCGCAATCATTACCGGCAGGCGGGTTTCTGTCGCATCGGTGTTCAACGCGCTGCCCAGCAGCGCATCGTTAAACGCCGTCAGCGTCGCCTCTGGTGCGGCAAACGCCAGCGCGCCGTCTGCGGCAATCTTCACCGTTACCAGGCCCAGCTCGCACTGCTGCACGATCTGACCGGGATTTTTCAGGGGAAGACCTGATTCCAGCAGCGCATGGGCAGTACCGAGCGTCGGATGGCCAGCGAACGGCAGTTCACCGTCCGGCGTAAAAATACGCACCCGGTAATCGGCAGCCGCATGGGTAGCGGGCAAAACAAAGGTAGTTTCTGACAGATGCGTCCAGCGGGCAGTGGCGTGCATCTGCGCCGTACTGAGATCCTCAGCTGCCATGATCACCGCCAGTGGGTTGCCGTTTAAGGGTGAAGAGGTAAAAACATCGACTTGCTTAAAAGGGCGCTGCTGCGTCATTCGTCTGTCCTTCACATTAATTTTCTTTGAGAATATCAGGAATTTTCACGGCCGGGGGGCTGAAGAGGTGCTATTTTCAGGGTAAGCAGTGCCGTTATCAGTCAAGCGGTAACGGGTCGCCTGAACCCGAACAAAAGTGAGGGAAATATGCTGAAAATACTGGGACGTGCATCGTCTATCAACGTCCGGAAAGTCCTGTGGACCTGTGAAGAACTGGGTGTCGCCTTTGAGCGTGAAGAGTGGGGCGAAGGGGCCAGATCGCCTCAGGAAGCCGAATTTAAGGCGCTTAATCCGAACGCATTAATGCCGGTTATTCAGGAAGATGACTTCATCTTATGGGAGTCCAACGCCATTATTCGCTATCTGGCGAATGCATATGACGGCGGCTGGCTCTACCCACAGGATCCCCGCACGCGTGGGCCGATCGATCAGTGGATTGACTGGCAGGCCACCGAGCTTAATACCTCCTGGCGCTACGCGTTTATGTCGCTGGTGCGGCATTCCCCTGCTCATCAGGATCGACGATTATTGGCGGCCGCCTGTAAAGGCTGGAACTATACGATGGCCATTCTTAATCAGCAGCTGGAAAAAACCGGTGCCTTTGTCGCGGGCGACGCGTTCTCGCTGGCCGACGTGCCGATTGGGCTGTCGGTCAACCGCTGGTATGAAACGCCGATGGACCATCCGGAGCTACCGGCTGTGCGGGCTTACTACGAGCGGCTGACGAAGCGTAAAGGCTATGCGCACTGGGGCCGTAACGGTATGCCGTGACGATCAGGCGATGCCTGGCGGGATACCGCTTAGTTCACACGCCAGTTCGCCGGTGCGCTTCAGCGCGTGAATATAGCGCTCGTCAAAGTGATAGCAGCAGGTCAGCCGTATCGCGCTCTTATAACGATCGCTGAGAGTATAGAGCGCGCCCGGCGTCAGGCAGATTTTTTCCTGCAGCAGGCGGTGGAACAGGTCGATGCCGTCAAGCTGGCCCGGCAACTCAACCCAGAAAATAAAGCCGCCGCTGGGCAGGGTCGCTCGGGTGCCCTGCGGAAAGTGCCGGGCGATCAGCCCGCGTGCTTCATCCATTAATGTGGCATAGCGGCGGCGCATAGTGCGAAGGTGACGATCGTAACCGCCGGACTCCAGAAACAGTCCAAGCGTCTCGCTCAGTAACATTGATTCGGCCAGCGAAGAAACCGATTTAAGTCGCGCCAGCGCCGCCGAAAAGCGGCCAGCCGCAATCCAGCCAATATGAAAATCGGGCGCGATGGTTTTGGTGAAACTGGCGCAATGCAGCACCCAGCCGTCGGTGTCGAACGCTTTAACCGCCGGTGACAGCGGCCAGCAGAACTGCAGCTCGTTATACAGCCCGTCCTCAAGCAGCGGGATTTGGTAATCATTCACCATCTTCGCCAGCCGCTTTTTATCCTCTATCCGCATGGTACAGCCCAGCGGATTTTGTACTGTAGGCATCGCCACCAGCGCCTGAATACGCTGCTCGCGCAATACCAGTTCCAGCGCATCCAGCGACAGGCCGTATTGCGGGTCGGTAGGCAGCTCCAGCACTTTCAGGCCAAGGCTGGCAACCAGCGGGAAGAGATAAAAATAGGTGGGCGTTTCCAGCCCGATGCAGTCGCCAGGTTTGGTCACGGCGCGCAGCGCCAGCTGTAGCGCCTCCATACAGCCGTGCGTTATCGTGATGTCTTCGGCAGTGAGCGTCATCCCTGAATCCGTTACGCGGCGGGCAATTTCCCGACGCAGGCGCTGACTGCCTGGCGGCAAAGCGTAGCGGCCGATCAGATCTGGTTCGCGCCGCAGCAGCGAAGCCATAATGCGGCTGATTTTCGCCGTCGGGAAAAAGTCGCTGTTTTGTGGGCAGGCCAGCGAAAGATTAACGTAGTCAGGATGGTTTTGTGCGGCAAACACGGTATCAATCAAATCAAGCTTTTCACTGCCGGGCGACCGAACCTGCCCGGGGTGGCGGTTACGGGCTTTTATCGAAGGCAGCACGCCGCGCACATAGTAGCCGGACTGGGGACGCGCTTCGATTAGCCCGCGATCCTCTAAAAGTCGATAGGCCGTCAGTACGGTGTTAACACTGACCTGATGCGTAGCTGCACAGCGGCGCACGGCCGGAAGTCGGCTACCCGGCAGCCAGGTCCCGCGGTGGATAGCCTCCGCCAGCGTTTCGGCCAGCTGGTGATACAGCGTTTGCTCTTGCGGCTCGATAATAGACACAGTTTAGCCTCCGGCAGAGGGGTACAGTCAGGTAATAACAGCAATTGTACGCATAACAATAGTGGATTTCTGAATCTGTTACCATTACCGCAGACGTCTTACCATGCTCTTCTCATTCACTTGCAGGAGAGCGGCCATGCTTGATCCCTCTTTTTTCAGCTATGTCACCGTTATGTCGATCACGCCAGGGCCAAACAATCTGATGCTCGCCACTTCCGGCGTCAATTTCGGGATGCGCCGCACCGTACCGATGATGCTTGGCATTACGCTGGGTTGTGCGTTGCAGATAGCGATTGCCGCGCTGTTGCTGGACAGTCTGCTGCTGTGGATGGGGGTGATTCGTCTGCCTTTAACCCTGCTGGGCTGCGCCTATCTGCTGTGGCTGTCGTGGAAGATTTTTCGCGCGGGTGCGCCAGAACTGCGGGAAAAAGCGAGACCGCTATCGCTGGTGGGCGGTGCACTGTTTCAGGTGGTGAACCCAAAAGCCTGGCTGATGGCCATAAACGTGGCGCTAATCTATTCTGCCAGCAGCGGACTCGTGCCGGTAATGAGCGGATTCGCCGCGCTGAATCTGCCCTGCATTTTGGTCTGGGCAATGATGGGCGACAGGCTGGGCAAGCATTTGCAGGTCGCCTGGAAGCTGAAGGCGTTTAACAGCGTGATGGCGCTGTCGCTGGTGGCCACCGTTGGCTGGATGGTCGTCGAGATAATAAATTCCTGAAAAAGGGCGGCCTGAACGCCGCCCTCTGGCTGCCGACGCCCTTAGTCGCCGACTTCACCGCCGCCTTCCTGCGACGGCCATTTCCAGTCCCGTACTTCCGGGATGTCCTCACCGTATTCACGTACCCAGGCGTGATGGGCAGCCAGTTTTTCCTGCAGCTTGTCCAGCACGTCGGCGGCTTTCTCCTGCAGCCCCGGTACGCGCAGGATAGCTTCCTGCGCCAGGTGGTAACGATCCAGTTCGTTCAGCACCGTCATATCGAAAGGCGTGGTGGTAGTGCCTTCTTCATTAAAGCCTTTGACGTGGAAATTCGAATGGTTATTACGCTGGTAAGCCAGGCGATGGATCAGCGCAGGATAACCGTGGAAAGCAAAAACAACCGGCTTTTCGCGAGTAAATATCGCATCGAAATCCTCTTCTTCCAGGCCGTGTGGATGTTGTTCCTGAGTTTGCAAAGCCATTAAATCCACAACGTTAACAACCCTGACTGACAGATCGGGCAGGTATTGCCGCAGCAGATCGACAGCGGCCAGCGTTTCCATTGTGGGCACGTCGCCCGCACAGGCCATCACCACGTCTGGCTCTTTACCCGATTTTTCATTCCCTGCCCATGGCCAGATGCCCATGCCTTTTTCACAATGGGCGATGGCCTCGTCCATATTCAACCACTGCGGCTCCGGCTGTTTGCCTGCGATGATAACGTTAATACGATCCCAGGTTTTCAGGCAGTGATCGCCGACCCACAGCAAAGTATTGGCATCGGGTGGCAGGTAAACGCGCACAATATCCGCTTTCTTGTTGATAACGTGATCGATAAAGCCAGGATCCTGATGACTATAGCCGTTGTGATCCTGACGCCAGACGTGCGAAGAGAGCAGATAGTTAAGCGAGGCGACAGGCTCACGCCACGGCAGCTTGCGGGAAACTTTCAGCCATTTGGCGTGCTGATTAAACATGGAGTCGATGATGTGGATAAAGGCTTCGTAGCAGTTGAACAAACCGTGGCGGCCGGTTAACAGATAGCCTTCGAGCCAGCCCTGACACTGATGTTCGCTGAGGATTTCCATCACCCGCCCATCCGGAGCCAGCTGCTCATCATACTCGCGGATCTGTTCCATCCAGGTACGATTGGTGACGTCAAAAACCTTACTTAGTCGGTTAGAAGCGGTTTCATCCGGGCCGAAAAGGCGAAAGTTGTCGGGATTATCGCGGAAGATAGCGCTGAGATAGCTTGCCAGCACGGCCGTAGACTGCGCCTGCGTTTCGCCGGGTTCAGCAATTTCTACGGCAAACTCACGAATGTCGCGCGTTTTTAACGGCTTGCGCAGGCGGC
>DOOK01000275.1 GCA_003512805.1 Erwinia sp.
ATCCTGGCGCTGAACGCGGCGGTAGAAGCTGCACGTGCAGGCGAGCAAGGGCGCGGCTTTGCCGTGGTAGCCAGCGAAGTACGTAACCTTGCGCAGCGCAGCGCCGGAGCTGCTAAAGAGATTGAAACGCTAATCGCAGACTCCGTTACGCGCGTCAATCAGGGCTCTAAACTGGTTGGTGAAGCGGGAAGTACTATGGACGAGATGCTGCAGGCGGTAGCGGAAGTGGTGGAAATCATGAAACAGATCGCCTCCGCTTCGGAAGAGCAAAGCAAAGGTATTTCACAAATCGGTACCGCTATTACCGAAATGGACAGCGTGACGCAGCAAAATGCCTCGCTGGTGGAAGAAGTCTCCACCGCGGCCAGCGCGCTGGAACGGCAGACCGAAGAGCTGACACTTTCTGTCTCGAAGTTCCGTTTGTCACCGGCCGCCGCGGCGTCGCCAGCACCTCACGTTAAGGCTGCGCCGATAAGTGCACGACCGGTGGCGGCAAAAGCCAGCGCCGACGAGTGGGTCTCTTTTTGATCCTGCTGTAGTCTGGGAAGAAGCGCCGTGACCCGGCGCTTTTTTTATGCCTGACGCGCGGCCAGCAAGCAGAGCTGTTCCGCCACCTGATAGGACTTCACAAAGGATGACACCGGTAAAAATTCAAACCTTGAATGAAAATTGTGCGCGCCGGTAAAAAAGTTGGGCGTTAACAGACCCCGGGCCGACAGCGCCGCGCCGTCAGTGCCTCCACGCATTGGCGTGACTTTCGCGGTAATATCTAACGCTTCCAGCGCGGCAAATAACAGATCGAGGGCTCGTCGATCTTCACCGATTGCGTTACTGATATTGCTGTAGATATCGCTTATATTGACCTCGACCTTGCCGGTTGGGTACTGCGCGGCAATCAAAGCGGCGACCTCGTTAATTCGCTGCTTGCGTTGCTCAAAGCCCGTCAGCCCGAAGTCGCGGATTGACGCCTTCAGTTTTGCCTCGCTCGCATTGGCCGTCATCTCGTTAAACCAGGTGTAGCCTTCGCGTCCGGCCGTATGTTCTGGGGTCTGACGACGGTCGAAATGGCTGATGAAATCCCAGGCCATCAGCAGGGGGTTAACCAGCACGCCTTTCCCTGACATTGGATGCGCTGGTACGCCGGTGAAACGGATATCCGCCGCCGCCGCGTTGAAATTTTCATACACCACTTCGCCTAACTCGCAGCAGTCGATGGTGTAAGCGAAATCAACGTTAAAGCGTTTCTCCAAATCCAGCGCTTTCGCGCCGCGCAGACCTATCTCCTCATCCGGTACAAAGGCAACGACAATATCGCCGTGCGTCGTGGCGTCACGGAGATTTTCCAGCAGCGTCATCACTACCGTCACGGCCGCTTTATTGTCAGCGCCCAACACGCTGGTGCCGTCGCTAAAGATAATTTCTTCATGCTGATAAGGGGCAATTTCCGGATGTTCGGCCACGCGAAGCCAGATCGCCTGTTCGCTGTTGAGGCAGATATCCTCGCCTTCAAAACGCAAAATCTGCGGGTGAATATGGGGCGAGAGGCCAACGTCGACAGTATCAATATGGGTAATAAAACCGATGCGCGGCGCGCCCGAAACCGTACCGGGCAGCACAGCTGTCACGGTCGCATGCTCATCGACTTCCACGTTTTGCAGTTGCAGCGTGCGTAACTCTTCCGCCAGCAGGTTAGCCAGCGTCTGCTGACCTGGCGTACTGGGCAGACTGGTTGCGGCAGCATCGCTCTGACTGGTAACGGCAAGATAGCGGAAAAAGCGGCGGGTTAACTGGTTTGCCAGGGGCTGAGACATAGACAATCCTGTGCTTAAGTGATGAAAGGGGGCGACTGCCCCCGCCGATTAGCAAACGCCGAAATCGCCATCTTCATGATAAAGATTAACCGAGCTGGCAGGTACCTCGAGCTCTTTTTTCTCGGCGTCATCCACTCTGACACAATAAAGCATTTCGCCTTTAACCTGCACCACCACCATTTTAGGGCCGCCGGTTTTACTTTGTACAACGTCGTCAGTTTTGAACATACTATTTCTCCTCTCGTTTTCTTCTATTAATGTTCAGTAAGTAAGCATTTGCAAGTGCCGTGTCAGCAAAGCGCTGAAAAGCCACTATACTTATCCTTCACGCAAAGCAAACAGGAGGATTTTGATGACTATTCATAAGAAAGGTCAGGCACACTGGGAAGGCGATATTAAGAAAGGTACGGGGACTATCAGTACCGAAAGCGGCGCGCTGAAAGAGCAGCCTTACGGTTTCAATACCCGCTTTGAAGGCAAGCCAGGTACTAACCCGGAAGAGTTAATCGGGGCGGCACACGCAGCCTGTTTTTCCATGGCGCTTTCGTTGATGTTGGGTAATGAAGGTCTGGTGCCGGAAAGCATTGATACCACGGCGGACGTCTCGCTGGATAAAGTCGGCGAAGGTTTTAAAATTACTAAAATCGCGCTGCAGAGCCAGATTGCCCTGCCAGGTGCCGACAGCGCTAAATTTGATGAAATTATCAATCAGGCCAAAGCCGGATGTCCAGTTTCCCAGTTAATGAATGCGGAAATTACGCTGGATTATAAGCTGAACTGATTTATTTTGATACCCTGCCTCCCGGCAGGGTATTGTCTCTTTTCCCCTCCCTTAGTCAATCTTCCCGAATAAGCCAGTTACGGTGATACAGCGTGCCGATTTTTATTAAGTAAAAGCCTGCAAAAAAAGCCCCGCATAGATTTAATAATTTCCCCGTTTTATAAAGGCGGTTTATCAGGCGTCCCAAATGCTACTGCTCCATTGAAGATACGAGCGGGAAACGGGGTCAAAATTACCGGTAACATCAGTTATTTGTATGGATGAATAGCAGATGGAATTCCCTTTGCTATTTCATTGAAACAAGGTTAATAGTGGTTAGCCGGTCGGTTCCGCTCGAAGCTTCGCGGAATGATTAATAGCTGGTGCTGGCTTAATTTATTAATCAGAGGGGAAGGGGATGAAGCAATCGCTACAGAAAGGAATAATAGCTGCTGCGCTACTGACAGTTGCAACAAGCGCGACCGCGACTACGCTGGTATTCTGTTCGGAAGGATCGCCGGAAAATTTTAATCCGCAGCTTTATACATCGGGTACCAGCGTGGATGCCAGCGCAGCGACCATTTATAACCGGCTGGTGGATTTTAAACCCGGCACGACTGAACTTGTGCCAGCCCTTGCGGAAAGCTGGGATATTAGTGCTGACGGCACTGTTTATACCTTCCATTTACGCAAGGGGGTACGGTTTCAGAGCAACCGCTATTTCCACCCCAGTCGGGATTTCGGCGCGGACGACGTTATTTTCTCTTTTATGCGGCAAAAAGATCCGCAGCATCCTTATCACAACGTTTCCGGCGGCACCTATGCCAACTTTGAAAGTCTGGAATTTGGCTCGCTGATCAAAAGTATCGAAAAACAAGACGATCATACCGTACGCTTTACGTTATCCCATGCTGAAGCGCCGTTTCTGGCCGATCTGGCGTGGTATTTCGCCTCTATCCTTTCGGCTGACTATGCCGAGGCCATGCTGAAAGCGGGCACGCCGGAAAAGGTCGACAGCGATCCCCTCGGTACCGGGCCTTTTGCCCTGGTGCAGTATCAGAAAGATTCACGCATCCTTTATCGCGCTTTTCCTGACTACTGGCAGGGCAAAGCGAAGCTGGATCGGCTGGTTTTCGCCATTACGCCAGATGCCTCGGTCCGTCTCGCCAAGCTGACCAAAAATGAATGTCAGGTCATGCCTTTTCCCAATCCGGCAGATTTGCCGAAAATACGGGCGGACAGCAACCTGGTTGTACAAAAAAAATCCGGGCTTAACACGGGTTTCCTGGCGTTTAACACTCAGAAATCGCCGACGAATGACGTTC
>DOOK01000276.1 GCA_003512805.1 Erwinia sp.
GGAGCAGGGGTATTTGGCGGCTATGCACTGCTTTTTTCTACCACTACGGCCGCACGGGTTTACCTGAAAGCCCGACGTCCGCTTGAGGGCACATTTGCGCTCTTTTTCGGCGCGGCCGGCGTCAGTATGCTGATAAAAAAGTAGTTTTTAGCGGAAGCCCGCTTTCCAGAGCGGCGGCCTGCCGCGCTTAATGGTTAACAGCAAGTAAAAAACGCCGGTAACAAAAGTTTGATCTTCATCTCAAATTGTAAATTCCTCTGGCACAGCCCGTTTTAGTTGCGCCATGTTACCGTTAACATGCCAGCAGCGGGTCACCCCCTGCTGTGTTGTTCCCTACTTACGCCTGCCGCATCCGGCAGAAAAACAGAAGCGGCCTACAGGCTGCCGGAGAAACATCATGCCAATACTTTTTGTCGTCATCGGCGTAGCGCTGCTGCTGCTGTTGATGGTCCGTTTCAAACTGAACGGTTTTATCGCTCTGATCCTGGTAGCGCTGGCGGTCGGCGTTATGCAGGGCATGCCCGTTAATAAAGTTATCGCCTCGATAAAAGCTGGCGTGGGCGGCACGTTGGGTAGCCTGGCGCTGATTATGGGTTTTGGCGCCATGCTGGGGAAACTGCTGGCAGACTGCGGCGGTGCGCAGCGTATCGCCACCACGCTCATCAATAAGTTCGGCAAGGATCATATCCAGTGGGCCGTCGTGCTGACCGGCTTTACCGTAGGGTTCGCGCTGTTTTATGAAGTGGGCTTCGTCCTGCTGCTGCCGCTGGTGCTGTCAATTGCCGCTGCCGCCCGTGTACCGCTGCTGTTTGTCGGCGTACCGATGGCGGCTTCGCTTTCGGTGACGCATGGTTTTCTGCCGCCGCATCCTGGCCCGACGGCCATCGCCACGCTGTTCCATGCCGATATGGGTAAAACGCTGCTGTATGGCACGCTGTTGGGTATCCCGACGGTGATCCTGGCCGGGCCGGTATTTGCGCGCTTTTTAAAAGGCATTGATAAGCCGGTTCCGCAGGGCTTGTATAACCCAAAAAGCTTTGCCGAAGCCGAGATGCCGACTTTTGCCGTCAGCGTCTGGACCGCGCTGGTGCCGGTAGTGCTGATGGCCGTACGCGCCGTGGCGGAAATGGCGTTGCCAAAGGGGCATGCCTTACTGCCGTATGCGGAGTTTTTCGGCGATCCGATTATGGCGACCCTGATAGCAGTACTGATTGCCATTTTTACGTTCGGACTGAATCGTGGCCGTACCATGGCGCAGATTACCGACACGCTGGGCGAGTCGATTAAAATTATTGCCATGATGCTGCTGATTATCGGCGGGGGCGGTGCCTTTAAGCAGGTGCTGGTCGACAGCGGCGTGGACAAATATATTGCCAGCCTGATGGAGGGCAGTACGGTATCGCCTATCCTGATGGCCTGGTCCATCGCTGCTGCGCTGCGTCTGGCGCTGGGTTCAGCCACGGTTGCCGCGATTACCGCAGGCGGTATTGTCGCGCCGATTATTGTCACCACAGGCGTCAGCCCGGAGCTGATGGTCATCGCGGTAGGCTCAGGCAGCGTGATTTTCTCCCACGTGAACGATCCGGGATTCTGGCTGTTCAAAGAATACTTTAACCTCAGTATCGGGGAAACGCTGCGCTCCTGGTCAGTACTGGAAACCATTATTGCCCTGTGCGGCCTGGCAGGCTGCCTGCTGTTACAGATGGCGCTTTAAGCGCTGCATTTAGCAGCAGGGTAAAGTCGCAGCGGGGCCAAAACAGACCTCGCTGCGATTTCGGCTAACGGCACGGGCAGGCAAAGTATGGCCAGACCCAGGTCGATATTTGACTGACTAATGTCGTCACGCCTCTCCCTGATCTCCCTCGTGGTATCAAGGGCTTTTGATGTTATCCACATTATCAGGTTTGGCTATTTTTACTTCCGCGCTTTCTCCTGAGCCTGGCTTCCCGCCGCAACAACCGTCCCGCAAGCTGAAATGATTCACTTTTGCCCTCTGCTTTTCCCTGCGTCTGGCCGCGTTGATGCACGAGGCCACTGGCGTAATGAGGTGGGCGCGGGTTAACTTTATGCTTCCCAACTTGTTCGTCAGGAGTGAATAAGCGCTTTTTAGCCGCAGCGGGGAGCGAGGGTTAATTTTGAATAATGACGCGTAACAAGGAAAATGCCTGGAAAAAGGCAGGATGACTGGTGAGCCCTCCCGCTTTCAGTCTCTGCAGAGGCTCTGCCTACGTGCAAAACAAAAGATATTTAGCGCTAATTTAGCTTAAGCCTGGCTGTTCTGCCGAATCGCTGCATTTTTTTGAACCCGCTATTTTAATTGCGAATTAACCGTCTACGCTTACCTTTTCTTTTTTAAAGACTATTTTCTGAACCCGAAAAATTTTACATCTTTTCTTGCTATGGCTTATTTCACAGGTTGCCAGATAAGCGGGCTGGTAAGTATAATCCTTTGAATTAACGCGTATTTTTAACTTAAGCCAAATTATTTTGGCGTGGCTGCTGTCGGCTGTCTGTCTGACCTTTTCTGTTCAGCCTCGCGACTTCATTTTTATTTGACCAAATGGGCGATGACTCGCCTTTGGGGATGACTACAGTATGGAAGAACAAACAGAGGACGCTTTCCAGGCGCCCGATCTGCCGCTGGACGGTATTCCGTCTTCTATTCTGCGGCTGGGTAAAAGGCTGGCAGAGACTAAATATCAGGTTGACCTGTTGGGTAAAAACGGCTGGGCGGAGCTGACTTCAAACCTGCATGGCCTGGAAGCGGGTGGGGAATGGGACGGGGCAGATGATGCGCTGACCTTCTTCAGCAAAATTTTTCCTTTTGCCATTTTGCCTGCACAAACCGAGCCGATGGGCGTATTTAATGTGCCAACCGAACGCGTAATCGGGCGCAGCTGGCGCTGGTGGCCTGAACACCTGAACGGCAGCAGCGAAGCGAGATTCCTCGAACACCTCAATGGCCCGTTCGCGGCAGACGGCACGTCCTGGTATTTTTTGCCTGCATTGGGCGTATTGCTGGCTGCACAGGGACAGGGCAGGGTGAACTATTGTCGTTATCACCATATTCCTTCAATACGCGCACGCGTCAGCCATTTGCATTACCCGCCAGCGGATCGCTTCCGGCTTTACCATGTCATGCGGGGTGAAACGCGTCAGAGCTGGGTAGTTTATAACAATCGCTATCTGCAACCCGTGCACCTGCCGCGTATTACTTTGCCCGCCCTGGCGGCTTATGGCGTGCACAGCGGCAGCTGGCCGCTGACTTTCCCTCCTATCACACGCGTCTTTGATGAGCTACACCATCCGCAGCCGCTGGGCGACTTTATTGCTCCGGGTATCGATCTGGAAGCGGTAAAAGGCAGGATCCGGGCTGAAAAAGAGGCAGAAAAGCGGTCGGTGAAACCGGTAAAAATGGCGCTCAGCGACATGGATATCACCAATATCTGGCCGGTCAGCCTGACGCTTTCCTTCTTTTTTATCCTGTCTCTGGTCGTGGCCGGCTTAACTTCCGGCGCGGGCTGGCCGGGCGGCATCAGTTTGCTGGTGTGCGGCATGGCAGGCAGCCTGCTGCTGTTTATCGCCACGCCGATCTTTTTGGTGAGTAAGCGCCATCACCGTGCCTGGCAACCGGAGAAACCACAGGCGGCAGAGCCACCTGTGGAAGCAACAGAAACGCCCGAGGCTACTGTACCAGGCGGTGGCTGATCGCATACCTGACAATGTCGGCATTGCTGCCGAACTGCATTTTGTCCATCATGCGCGACTTATAGGTGCTGACCGTTTTATTGCTGATGGCCAGCGCTTCGGCAATAGCGTTAATGGTTTCGCCGTGCGCCAGCATCAGCAAGATTTGGCGTTCGCGCGTTGTCAGCGTCTCGTGCAACGCGCGATTGCCGTTCTGGTATTCGGCAAAGACGATTTCCTGTGCCAAATCGTGGTCGATATAGCGCGAACCGCGCGCCACGCTGCGGATCGCCGCCAGCAGCGCATCCGGGTTTTTATCTTTGGTGATGTACCCTCCCGCGCCACAGTTCAGCACGCGGCGGGCGATTTGCGGTTCGTTAAACATACTCAACACAAGAATAGGCAGGTCTTCATACTGCGAGCGAATGCGGTTAATTAAATCTTCGCCACTGATACCGGGCATAGAAATATCCAGCAGCAGCAGATCAAGGCCGCCCAGGCGTAACCTTTCCAGCACCTGGCCGCCGTCGCCTGCTTCGCCCACCACGGTGATATGGTCATCAAGCGCAAATATCTGCTTCAGGCCTTCACGCATCAAGGCATGGTCA
>DOOK01000277.1 GCA_003512805.1 Erwinia sp.
CACTGGTGCCTGGCTTATGTAGAGATGCTGGCGCGTGATGAAAGCCGCCTGCAGGATACACTGAAACGTCTGGACGTCAGCCCACTGGGCTGCGGCGCGCTGGCCGGCACGGCTTACGAGATTGACCGCGAGCAGTTGGCCAGCTGGCTGGGCTTTGCTTGTGCCACGCGCAACAGCCTGGACACCGTTTCCGACCGCGACCACGTGCTGGAACTGCTCTCCGACGCCTCTATCGGCATGGTGCATCTTTCGCGCTTTGCTGAAGATCTGATTTTCTTCAATACCGGCGAATCTGGCTTTGTAGAGCTGTCCGATAAGGTCACTTCTGGCTCTTCACTGATGCCGCAGAAGAAAAATCCCGATGCGCTGGAGTTGATCCGCGGCAAGTGTGGCCGTGTCCAAGGCGCGCTGACCGGCATGATGATGACGCTGAAAGGCCTGCCGTTGGCCTACAACAAAGATATGCAGGAAGACAAAGAAGGGCTGTTCGATGCGCTGGATACCTGGTCAGACTGTCTGCATATGGCGGCGCTGGTGCTGGACGGCATCCAGGTGAAGCGTCCGCGCTGCCAGGAAGCGGCAGAGCAGGGCTATGCCAACGCGACCGAACTGGCTGATTATCTGGTGGTTAAAGGCGTCCCGTTCCGCGAAGCACACCATATCGTAGGCGAAGTGGTGGTAGCGGCCATCGGCAAAGGTGTGGCGCTGGAAGCGCTGAAGCTGGAGGAGTTACAGCAGTATAGTGAGGCGATTGGTGCGGATGTTTATCCCGTTCTGTCGTTACAGTCCTGTCTGGACAAGCGCAACGCGAAGGGAGGCGTGTCTCCCCATCAGGTGTCGCTGGCTATTACTGACGCGAAAAACCGGCTGGCGTAAGCCAAAAAAAGGCGGGCATCAGGCCCGCCAACGTAGTTTCGACTTATCTTATTAATTTTAGGCACATAAGAGGGCGGGCAGTGGCTCGCCTTCTTAATTCTCAGGCTAAAAAGAACTGTTCCAGATCGTCGCTGCCGCCGATGTGGCGTCCACCGATGAAGACCTGAGGAACGGTTGCACGACCGGTGACGGCGCGCAGGCTAACGGTGGTAGCATCCTGACCCAGCACGATTTCTTCGTACTGAATACCACGATCCAGCAGCATCTGCTTGGCTTTAGCGCAGAACGGGCAGCCCGGTTTGGTAAACAGCGAGACGGACTCCTGCACCTTAAATTCCGGCGCCAGGTAGCGCAGCATGGTATCGGCATCAGAGACTTCAAACGGGTCGCCCGGCTTGTTTGGTTCAACAAACATTTTCTCTACCACGCCGTTGCGAACCAGCATGGAGTAGCGCCATGAGCGTGGACCAAAGCCCAGATCCGCTTTCTCGACCAGCATTTCCATGCCGCGAGTGAAATCGCCGTTGCCATCCGGGATAAACGTAATGTTGTTAGCATGCTGATCGGCTTTCCACGCGTTCATAACGAAAGTGTCATTGACCGATACGCACAGAATGTTGTCCACGCCATGTTTTTTGAAAACGTCTGACAGCTCGTTATAGCGCGGCAGATGGCTGGATGAACAGGTTGGCGTGAATGCGCCTGGCAAAGAGAACACGATGACAGTTTTGTCTTTAAACAGCTCGTCAGTCGTGACGTCTACCCAGCTGTCGCCCTGACGTGTGTGGAACGTGACCTGTGGGACTGACTTACCTTCCTGACTTGCAAACATAAACTACCTCTTAATTAGGTGACTCATCTCTCGAACGGGGGACATTATTACCATCTGCACTTGATAGGGCTAATCGTTGATTGCTATCCTATCTATCGCCACGAACTATCGTGGCTCGGAGGAAAAGATGAATATTCGCGATCTTGAGTATCTGGTAGCGTTGGCTGAACATCGGCATTTCCGACGGGCAGCGGATTCCTGCCACGTCAGTCAACCTACGCTCAGCGGGCAGATCCGCAAGCTGGAAGATGAACTGGGCGTTATGCTGTTAGAACGCACCAGCCGTAAAGTCCTTTTCACTCAGGCTGGCCTGTTGCTGGTCGATCAGGCGCGCACCGTACTGCGCGAGGTCAAGGTACTGAAGGAGATGGCCAGCCAGCAGGGCGAGGCCATGTCCGGGCCGCTGCATATCGGCCTGATCCCAACCGTGGGACCTTACCTGCTGCCGCAAATTATCCCGACGCTGCATAAAACGTTTCCCAAGCTGGAGATGTATCTGCACGAGGCACAAACGCAGCAGCTGCTGGCCCAGTTGGACAGCGGCAAGCTGGACTGCGCAATCCTGGCTTTAGTGAAAGAGTCAGAAGCCTTTATCGAGGTACCGCTATTCGATGAGCCGATGAAGTTGGCGATCTATCAGGATCACCCATGGCACGATCGCGATCGCGTCCCGATGTCGGATTTGGCGGGGGAGAAGCTACTGATGCTGGAAGACGGCCATTGCCTGCGCGATCAGGCTATGGGCTTCTGCTTCCAGGCCGGGGCGGACGAAGATACGCATTTTCGCGCGACCAGTCTGGAAACGCTGCGCAATATGGTGGCGGCAGGCAGCGGCATTACGCTACTGCCCGCGCTGGCCGTGCCGAAAGAGCGTGTACGGGACGGCGTCTGTTATCTGCCCTGCTATAAGCCGGAACCGCAGCGCACTATCGCGCTGGTTTACCGGCCCGGCTCGCCGCTGCGCGGCCGCTATGAGCAGCTGGCAGAGGCGATCCGCACCCATATGCAGGGTTATATGAGCAACACGTTAAAACAGGCGGTTTAGCCCGTTTAGCGCAGCCACCCGGTAGGCTTCGGCCATGGTGGGATAGTTAAAGGTGGTATTCACGAAGTATTCGATCGTGTTGCCGCCGTTTTTCTGCTCCATGATGGCCTGGCCGATATGAATGATTTCGGCAGCGCGTTCGCCAAAGCAGTGGATCCCGAGGATCTCTTTGGTTTCACGGTGAAAAAGGATCTTCAGACTGCCGACATTCATGCCCACAATCTGCGCGCGTGCCAGATGCTTAAATTGTGCGCGACCCACTTCGTACGGCACCTTCATAGCCGTCAGCTGCTGCTCCGTTTTACCGACTGAACTGATTTCCGGAATGGTATAGATACCGGTTGGGATATCTTCAATCAGGTGTGCGTTCGCTTCGCCTTTCATCAGCGCCTGTGCAGCGATGCGGCCCTGATCGTAAGCGGCGGAAGCCAGGCTCGGATAACCGATCACATCGCCAACGGCATAAATATGCGGTTGAGCGGTTTGATACATGCTGTTGACCTTCAGCAGGCCACGTCCGTCTGCTTCCAGCCCGACGTTTTCCAGCCCCAGCTCGTCGGTGTTCCCGGTACGGCCGTTGGCATACAGCAGACAGTCGGCTTTCACTTTTTTGCCGGACTTCAGGTGCATAATAACGCCATCGCTAACGCCTTCGATTTTCTCGAACTCTTCGTTATGGCGGATAACAACGCCGCTGTTCCAGAAGTGATAAGAAAGCGAATCGGAAATCTCCTGATCGAGGAACGCCAGCAGGTGATCGCGGGTATTAATCAGGTCAACTTTTACGTTCAGACCACGGAAGATCGACGCATATTCACAGCCAATCACGCCCGCACCATAAATAATGACGTGGCCAGGTTCATGATGCAGATTGAGAATAGAGTCACTGTCGTAAATGCGCGGATGGGTAAAATCTACGTCTACCGGATGATAAGGACGTGAGCCGCAGGCGATAACAAATTTTTCCGCAGTCAGTCTTTCCACGCTACCGTCATGCGTAACAATTTCGATAGTGTTGGCATCCACGAAACGGGCATCGCCCTGATACAGCTGGCAGCGGTTGCGCTCGTAAAAACCCTGGCGCATGCGCGTTTGCTGGCTGATAACGTTTTCCGTATGGTTCAGGATATCCGCAAAAGATGAGCGCAAAAGGCGAGTGTGGTCGCTATAAAGCGGATTTTGATTAAATTCAATAATGCGGCTGACGGCGTGGCGTAGCGCTTTTGAGGGGATAGTTCCCCAGTGGGTACAACCGCCGCCGATATTGTGGTAGCGCTCGATCACGGCAATACGGGCGCCTTGTTTGACCAGGCCCATCGCCGCGCCTTCGCCGCCGGGGCCGGAACCAATAACAATGGCGTCATAATCATAAGACTGTTGCATACCAATACGTCCTATATTCTTATACAAATTTTCAACTTTATTCTAACATCTCGTGAGCGGGTTCCCAATTTTAACTGTTCGATTTGCCATTTATTGACAAAGTGAAGGGTTAACAGGCGTTCACAAAGTTGATACCGCTGTACGCTGAAAAGTTTGATATAGTGCAAATCTGGCAGTCAAAACAGGCACAAACATGACAAACATGGGCGTCAGAGCACAGCAAAAAGAACGGACACGGCGGTCGCTGATCGAAGCGGCATTCAGCCAGCTGAGTGCCGAACGCAGTTTTGCCAGCCTGAGCCTGAGGGAAGTCGCCAGGGAAGCGGGCATCGCCCCGACGTCCTTTTATCGTCATTTTCGCGACGTGGATGAGCTTGGGCTGACAATGGTGGATGAGAGCGGCCTGATGCTGCGCCAGCTGATGCGACAGGCGCGCCAGCGTATCGCTAAAGGCGGCAGCGTGATCCGCACCTCGGTCTCCACCTTTATGGAGTTCATCGGTAACAACCCCAATGCTTTCCGCCTGCTTTTGCGTGAGCGCTCCGGTACTTCAGCCGCGTTTCGCGCCGCGGTAGCCCGCGAAATCCAGCACTTTATCGCTGAACTGGCAGACTATCTTGAAATTGAAAATCGTATGCCGCGCAGCTTTACCGAGGCGCAGGCGGAGGCGATGGTCATTATCGTTTTTAATGCCGGGGCCGAGGCGCTGGATATTGACGTGGCGCAGCGACGCCAGCTGGAAGAGCGGCTGGTATTGCAGCTACGTATGATCTCGAAAGGCGCTTACTACTGGTATCGACGCGAACAGGAGCGGCTGGCGGTGTCGTCAGGCTCCCATGATTAGGAGAGTGAGATGAGTTTAGCGACTGGCCGGGATAAGGGCACGCTGCTACTGGCCTTTCTGACCGGACTATCTATTAACGGTTCGTTTTCAGTGCTGTTTAGTTCGATAGTCCCATTTTCTGTTTTCCCGCTTATCGCCCTGGGCCTTTCCGCCTGGTGTTTGCATCAGCGCTATCTTAACCGCGCAATGCCGGACGGAATGCCTTCCCTCGCCGCTGCGTTTTTCCTGCTGGGTATTCTGGTTTACAGTGCGATTGTCCGGGCAGAATATCCGGAGCTTGGCTCTAACTTCGTGCAGACTATTTTAATGGTTGCGCTGATCTTCTGGATTGGCCTCAAGCTGCGGGCGCGCAGGGGCGGTTAACGTCCGGCGGTACAGTGAACAGCAACAAAAAGAGCGATGCCGGGCATCGCTCTTTTTTATTTAGCGCCGCGTCAGCAGCACGCCGCATTCCATATGATGGGTATAGGGGAACTGGTCAAACAGCGCCAGACGTTCAACATCATGGGTAGCGGAAAGCGTGGCCAGGTTGTCACACAGCGTCTGCGGATTGCAGGAGATATAAAGGATGCGCGGGTAAGCCTGCACCATTTTTACCGTTTCTTCATCCAGCCCGCTGCGCGGGGGATCGACAAAAATAGTTTCACACTCGTAGCTGCTGAGATCGATGCCTTCCAGACGGTTAAACTGACGCGTGCCGTTCATCGCCTGAGTAAACTCTTCTGCGGCCATGCGAATAATCTGCACGTTCTCTATATGGTTAACGGCAATATTATACTGAGCGGAAGCCACAGAAGGTTTGGCAATCTCGGTCGCCAGTACGCGCCGGAAATTGCGTGCCAGCGCTAAAGAAAAGTTACCGTTACCGCAGTACAGCTCCAGCAGATCGCCGCTGGCGTCCCTGGTCACGTCAAGCGCCCACTCCAGCATCTTAATGTTCATCGCCGCGTTCGGCTGGGTAAAGCTGTTCTCCACCTGACGATAAATAAGCTCTTTTCCGGCTACCGGCAGGCGCTCATCCACAAAATCCTGATCCAGACAGATTTTCGTTTTGGTTGCGCGACCAATCAGATGCAGATCGAAGCCTTCCGCCCGTAGCTCGTCACGCAGGGCCGTGGCAGCCTGTTGCCATTCGTCCGTCAACGCACGGTGATAAAGCAGGGAAACGACAATCTGCTTGCTCAGGGTAGAGAGGTAGTCAATCTGGAACAGCTTATGGCGCAGTACCGGCTTATCGCGAACGGCATCCATCAGGCGAGGCATCAGCTGATTAATCAGTTCGCTGGCTGCCGGAAAACTGTCGACCCGGATACGCTGGCGCGTCTGCTGGTCAAAAATAATATGATAAAGGTCGTCGCCATCGTGCCAGATCCGAAACTCAGCGCGCATACGATAGTGGCTGACTGGCGAACGAAAGACTTCAACGTCCTGAGCGGTAAAAGGAACCATCAGCGTTTGCAGACGGCCTACTTTCTCTTCCAGTTGGGCGTCGTAGTGTTCGATCGGCAGCTGTTCGGGAGTCATGGTCTTTCCTGGGTTAAGGGCCTTAAAAACCCTGCGATTGTAGGCATCCGTCGCACAATGTCCAGCGTTGTCCGGTTCTGGCGGCGTTTGGGCGCGCAAACGTCTGGATCGCCGTAGGCGTTAAACATAAAATGCGCTGCCGGCCTTTCAATAAGTTAAAAGGGAATCCAGTGCAAAGCTGGAGCTGACGCGCAGCGGTATGGAATGTCGTCGTGGGTGCCAGACACTGTGTTAATACGGGAAGTCTGCACCGTTTCATGATTCCGAGCCCGAAGACCTGCCGGTGATTACGTCGCAACTCTTACGAGCGCGTGCTTTCTCGTATGCCTGCGGCATCTGCCTGATTTACCGGATGCTTTGACACCATGATAACAACACCGAAGCTGTTCGCCTTCAGCGCTACGGCACTTTCCCTCTGGGCGCAATATGGTTTTGCGCAGGATGCCGAAAGCACGTTGGTCACTACCGCAAACCGTTTTACACAACCCGTTTCTTCCGCACTGGCGCCCACCACGGTGGTAACGCGTGAGGAGATAGATCGCTGGCAGTCGAAAAGCATTGCCGATGTCATGCGTCGCCTGCCGGGCGTGGATATTGCGCGAAACGGCGG
>DOOK01000272.1 GCA_003512805.1 Erwinia sp.
TGGCCACGGGCGATGCCGCCCCGATGCTGATGCGCGATACCCTGTATTCTATCGTCATGATCGTGACCGGCGGACTGGTGGGTTTTGCACTGCTGCTGGGCGGGCGCAAATTTGCCACTCAGTATGTCAACCTTGCTGGCGTAAAACAGTATCTTATCGCTATTTTTCCGCTGGCCGTGCTGGTGCTGGTTTTTCCTAATGCGCTCCCCGAAGGTAATTTCAGCGTCGGTCAGTCGCTGCTGATTTCCGCTATTTCGGCGGCCATGTACGGCGTTTTTCTGCTGATTCAGACCAAAACGCACCAAAGCCTGTTTGTTTATGAGCATGAAGACGAGGGCGACGATCCGCAGCACGGTAAGCCTTCCGCCCATTCCAGCATCTGGCATACCTGCTGGCTGCTGGTGCATCTGGTGGCCGTAATTGCCGTCACTAAGATGGATTCCAATACGCTGGGTGCACTGCTGACCGAGTTGAATGCGCCTGAACAGTTCACCGGTTTTCTGGTGGCGTTGCTGATCCTCTCTCCGGAAGGACTGGGTGCCATCAAGGCGGTGCTGGCTAATCAGGTACAGCGTGCCATGAACCTCTTTTTCGGATCGGTGCTGGCGACGATTTCGCTGACCGTACCGACGGTGACGATTATCGCCACGCTGACCGGTCAGGATCTGGTCTTCGGCCTTGAGCCGCCGCAGATGGTGATTATGCTGGCCTCACTGCTGCTTTGTCAGATCTCTTTCTCGACCGGCAGAACCAATGTGTTGAACGGCGCGGCACATCTGGCCCTGTTTATTGGCTACCTGATGACGGTGATGCTGTAGACGCTACGGAGTAAAGCCGCGTGCCTTAAGGCAGAATGGATAACGGCTCTGCGGTTTCAGGGAGGGTGCGAATTGACTGCCGGGTCTGTAGTTACAGTGTGCGAGGCAGGCGCAATCACAACAGGCCGGTACTGTAGTACCGGCCTGATTTTTTATCAGCTGCTGGTATCCAGCGCCGGGAAGTTCTTCACCAGATCGTCAATGGCTTTAATCTGCATCAGGAAAGGCTCCAGCTTGTCCAGCGGCAGGGCGGACGGGCCGTCGCATTTCGCATTGGCCGGATCCGGGTGCGCCTCGATAAACAAACCGGCCAGGCCTACCGCCATACCGGCACGCGCCAGCTCGGTAACCTGACCACGACGACCGCTGGAGGCCGCACCAAACGGGTCGCGGCACTGTAACGCGTGCGTGACGTCGAAAATGACCGGGCTGCCGTTGGAAACCTGCTTCATTACGTTGAAGCCCAGCATGTCCACCACCAGGTTGTCATAGCCGAAGTTCGCGCCACGATCGCACAGGATGATTTTCTCGTTGCCGCCTTCAGCAAACTTCTCAACGATATTGCCCATCTGGCCAGGGCTGACAAACTGCGGCTTCTTGACGTTAATAACCGCGCCGGTTTTTGCCATCGCTTCTACCAGGTCGGTCTGACGCGCCAGGAAAGCCGGCAGCTGGATAACATCCACCACTTCGGCAACCGGCTGCGCCTGGCTGGCTTCGTGCACGTCGGTAATGACCTTCACGCCAAAAGTCTGCTTCAGCTCCTGAAAAATCTTCATGCCCTCTTCCAGACCCGGCCCGCGATAAGAGCGAATCGAAGAACGGTTAGCCTTGTCAAACGAGGCCTTGAACACGTAAGGGATGCCCAGCTTCTGGGTCACGGTGACGTAATGCTCACAGATACGCAGCGCGAGATCGCGCGATTCCAGCACGTTCATGCCGCCAAACAGCACGAACGGCAGATCGTTTGCAACTTTCACATCACCAATGCTAACGACTTTTTGTTTCATCTCTTCGCCTTATTCTTTGTTTAACAGATTAGTGCAGCGTGATCTGTTTCTGTTCAATCGAGTGGATCTGTAATTTAATCATTTCGCTGACCGGATCTTCCGGGCACTGTTCAACAAAATAGGTCAGATCGCTTACCGCAACATGCTCGCAGTCCAGCTGCGCGAAAATCAGCCCGCGGTCGCGGATTTCATAAGGATCGTCCGGGTCCATATTGACCAGCACCTGGCTGACCTGCAGCGCCAGCTCCATCTGCTTCTCTTCCATCAGCGCGGCTTTCAGCGTGTCCAGCATCTTGTTCAGTACCAGCTGCGGCTCGGCTTCCTGCAGATCATCATCGTACAGCTCGGCGACCGGGCCGATATTGCCCTTCAGCCAGACTTCCAGGGTATGCTCATCCAGCGTTTCGCCGTTAAACGGATTGATCAGCCACATCTCTTCATCAATCCAGTCGGCCCGCAAAATAAGCTGCGTGGGAAAGATAACCGGCATCAGCGGCAGCGACAGTTCGTGAGCAATATGCAGGAAAATCACGCCCAGCGACACGGCCGTGCCCTGGCGGGTTTTCAGCACGTTATCCAGCCACAGCGTATCTGAGAGACGATAGACGCCGCTCGCGCCGCCGAAGCCCCACCGCTTCCAGAACAGCTCAATTAATTTTTCCAGCTGCAGATCCTGCTCCAGCTGTAATGGAATGGTGGCGCGCGCCTCTTTAACCAGCTCCGCCAGCTGCTTTTCTACGTCTTCAGCAGGAAAGTCAGGACGGATGGCCAGCGTGGCCGCAATTACCGCCTCGCACAGCGGGGTCGCTGTGCCTTCATCAGTTGCTATCGACGTCATACACTCCCCAACAATGGCATTTTTGTGGTGGCCAGGTGGTAAATAATTACCAGCATCGCGGCCGCCACGATAAAAGCTATCCAGCGCGTTTTTTGCGCGCGTGGTTTGCGCCCGAGGGCAATAAAGCCAAGCGCGATATAGATAATAACGCCAAACAGCTTTTCAGTCAGCCATGCGCCCTGAGGCGTGAAGGGATAAAAGTGCGTTATTGCTACCAGCATCGCGCCAGAAAGCAGCAGCAGCGTGTCGTTGAGATGGGGCACGATGCGTACCCAGCGTTTTTGCAGCATCGATGAGCCGGTCTGGAGCCAAATGAAACGCAGCAGAAACAGCGTAGCGGTAAGGATTACCGTCAGCAGATGCAAATTTTTTACAGCACTGTACCAGTCAGCCATTTATTTTCCCTCGTTCAGGCCTTTTGTGCATAAGTCACGCGGTCATTATCGCCATAATCACGAGCGGTAGCCACATGAGTAAAACCGGCCGCCTGCAGAATAGCCTGCACTTTTTGCGCCTGTTGCCAGCCGTGCTCGACCAGCAGCCAACCGCCCGGCAGCAGCGCCTGTCCGGCCTGAGCGGCAATGATTTTGATGTCGGCCAGGCCGCCTTCCGCCGCTACCAGCGCGCTTTGCGGTTCAAAACGCACGTCGCCCTGCCGCAGATGTTCGTCGGCTTCATCAATATAGGGCGGATTGCTGACGATAACGGCAAAGCGTTCGCCTGCCAGTGCGCTGAACCAGTTACTGAGTCGGAAAGCAGCATTGTGGATACCCAGGCGTTGCGCATTGCGCTGCGCCAGCTCAACGGCGCCCTGAATGCGATCGACGCCGATAATCTGACAGTCGGGACGTTCACTGGCGATAGCCAGGGCAACCGCGCCGGTGCCGGTACCTAAATCCAGTATCGACGCCGGTTCGGCAGGGAGACGTGCCAGCGCCTGCTCCACCAGCAGTTCAGTATCGGGACGAGGAATAAGCGTATCGGGGGAAACGCTGAGCGGCAGCGACCAGAATTCTCGCTCACCGGTCAGGTAAGCAATCGGCTCGCCCTTTGCGCGGCGAGCCAGCAGCGCAGCCAGGCGCTCCTGCTCGCTTTGGGTCAGCGTCGTCTCGTCAAAAGCGATCAGCCAGCTGCGGGCGCGGCCGGTGACAAAACCCAGCAGGATCTCCGCGTCTCTTTTCGGGCTTTCACTGCCCGCCAGTTCGGTGATGGCCCCTTTCAGCCACTGGCGAATGTCCATTACTCCTGCTCGGACAGGGCGGCCAGCTGGTCTGCCTGATACTCCTGCACCACAGGCTCAATCAGCATATCCAGCTTGCCCTGCATCGCTTCGTCCAGACGGTAGATGGTCAGGTTAATGCGGTGGTCGGTAATACGACCCTGCGGATAGTTATAGGTACGGTTGCGATCGGAGCGGTCCCCGCTACCCAGCAGGTTGCGGCGCGTTGAGGCCTCTTCCTGCTGACGACGGGCGCTCTCGGCTGCACGGATGCGGGAGCCCAGCACGGCCAACGCTTTGGCTTTGTTTTTGTGCTGCGAACGCTCGTCCTGACACTCCACCACAATGCCGGTAGGCAAGTGGGTAATACGAATAGCGGAGTCGGTGGTGTTAACGTGCTGTCCACCCGCGCCCGATGAACGAAAGGTATCAATTTTCAGGTCGCTCGGGTTGATATCCGGCAGCTCGGCTTCCGGCACTTCCGGCAGCACGGCGACGGTACAGGCCGACGTGTGAATACGGCCCTGCGATTCCGTTTCCGGCACGCGCTGCACGCGATGACCGCCAGACTCAAACTTCAGGCGGCCATAGGCGCCTTCACCGATGATTTTCGCGATCACTTCTTTATAACCGCCGTGCTCGCCCTCGTTGGCGCTCATCACTTCCACCTTCCAGCGGCGCGATTCCGCATAGCGGCTGTACATGCGGAACAGATCACCGGCAAAAATGGCCGCTTCGTCGCCGCCGGTACCGGCCCGCACTTCCACATAACAGTTACGTTCGTCGTCCGGATCTTTCGGCAGCAGCAGCACCTGTAACTCTTGCTCCAGCTGTTCGCAGACCTCACGCGCCTCTTTAAGCTCTTCCTGCGCCATATCGCGCATTTCCGCATCGTTCAGCATCTCTTCGGCGGTGGCGATATCGTCCTGATTCTGCTGCCAACGACGGAAACACTGGCTGACATCGGTCAACTGCGCATACTCACGCGACAGCGCGCGAAAACGCTCCTGATCGGCAATCACGCCAGCATCGCCCAGCATCGCCTCGACTTCCTCGTGGCGTTCCTGCAAGGCTTCCAGTTTGGCAACAATAGAAGGCTTCATGAATATTCCCTGTATATAAAAAGGTAAAAACGCTACAGCCCCAGGCCGTCGCGTAAAATCTGCAGGCGTTCATCATCGCCGTCGCGGGCAGCCTGCTGAAGGGATTTGGTTGGGGCGTGGATCAGCTTGTTGGTGAGCTTATGGGCCAGCTCACGCAGCACGGCCTGCGCATCCGCACCCTGAGCAAGCGCCGCCAGGGCGCGCTCTTCCAGCTCGGCGCGCACCTGGTCGGCCTGGGAGCGATAGTCGCGGATAGTCTGGCTGGCGCTTTGCGCGCGCAGCCACGACATAAACTCGTCGCTTTCCTGCACCACGATTGTTTCGGCCTGTACGGCAGCAGCCTTACGCTGTGCCATATTGCTTTCAATGATCGCCTGCAGATCGTCCACGCTGTAAAGATAAGCGTTGGGCAGCTTGCCCACTTCCGGCTCCACGTCGCGCGGTACGGCAATGTCCACCAGCAGCATGGGCTGATTACGGCGCTGTTTCAGCGCGCGCTCCACCATCCCTTTACCGATAATCGGCAGCGGGCTGGCGGTGGAACTGATGATAATGTCGGCTTCTGCCAGACGCGAATCGATCTCCGCTAAACCAATGACTTCCGCATCAACCTCGTCGGCCAGCTTCTGCGCACGTTCGCGGGTGCGGTTGGCGATGATCAGCTTCTGTACTTTATGCTCACGCAGATGCCGTGCCGCCAGCTCAATGGTTTCCCCCGCGCCGACCAGCAGCACGTTGACGGTCGACAGCGACTCAAAGATCTGCCGCGCCAGCGTACAGGCAGCAAAGGCAACGGAAACGGCGCTGGCGCCGATCTCGGTTTCCGTGCGCACACGCTTGGCGACAGAGAAGGATTTCTGGAACATTCTCTCCAGCTCGCTGGAGATAGTGTGACCACGATGCGAATCGGCGTAGGCTTTTTTCACCTGCCCCAGGATCTGCGGCTCGCCGAGCACCAGCGAGTCCAGCCCGCTGGCGACGCGCATCAGATGGCTGACAGCGTCATTATCATGGTGCCAGTAGAGGCTTTTGCGCACTTCATCGGCGCTGAGCTGATGATAGTCGCACAGCCATTTCACCAGCTGTTCCTGCAGATTTTCCTGTTGTTCAACGCTAAGGTATAACTCGGTCCTGTTACAGGTAGACAGCACAACGCCGCCCTGTACCAGCGGCTGAGCAAGCAGGCTGTCGAGAGCCTGATCCAGCGTATCCGGCGAGAACGTTACGCGTTCACGCAGAGCCACAGGAGCCGTTTTATGATTTATTCCGAGTGCCAGCAACGTCATGAGTCAGGTCTGGGAGATCCCACTGTTGATAGGGTTTTGTGAGGCGCATTCTACAAGATGAGCGAGATCAAGAAAAGCCACATTCGCCGTTCGCTGCGATTGATATGGCTATTCAGCACGAAACAGGACAAATTGAGTATTGACGCGCCTGCTGGCAGTCGATAGTTTGAACGGTTACTTTGCGCGTAAGCGCCTGAACGGAATCTGAGGAGTCCCCCATGTTTATGTCGAATCGCCGCCTGTTGCGGCTTCTTCCGCTTGCCAGCGTGCTGCTGGCTGCCTGTAGCGTTAATAAACCCCAGGGGCCCGGACAAAGCGTCACCTCGCCACAGTGGCAGCAGCATCAACAGGCTGTCGAAAAAATTACCCAGTACCAGACACGTGGCGCTTTTGCCTACCTGTCCGATAAGCAAAAAGTTTACGCACGTTTTAACTGGCAGCAAACCGCGCCGGATCGCTATCGTCTGTTGCTGACCAACCCGCTGGGCAGCACCGAACTCCAGCTGGATGCACAGGGCGACGTGGTGCAGCTGGTCGATAACAAAGGCAAGCGCTATACCAGCAACGATGCCGAGAAGATGATTTCACAGCTCACCGGCATGGATATTCCGCTTAACAGTCTGCGCCAGTGGATGATGGGACTGCCGGGCGAGTCGACCGACTACAAGCTGGATGACCAGTACCGCCTGCGCGAAGTCAACTACAGCCGTGACGGCCAGCAGTGGACGGTGACGTATCAGGCTTATGACAACAAGCAGCAGCCTGCTCTGCCGGTTAACATGGAGCTGCACGAAGGCGATCAGCGCATCAAGCTGAAAATGGACGGCTGGACGGTAAAATGACGGCAGTAGCTGAGTCAGCGATCGCTAAGTGGCCCGCGCCCGCTAAACTTAATTTATTCCTCTATATTACCGGCCGTCGTCCTGACGGCTACCATGAACTGCAAACGCTGTTTCAGTTTCTGGATTATGGCGATACATTAAGCATTCAGCCGGACAGTAGCGGTAAGATTACCCTGCTGACCCCGGTTGACGGCGTGCCGGACGAGGAAAACTTGATCGTCCGCGCCGCCAGGTTATTGCAGGACAGCGCCAGGCAACAGGGCGTCCTGCCGGAACAGGCAGGCGCGTCGATCGCTATCGAAAAACGGCTGCCGATGGGCGGCGGGCTTGGTGGCGGGTCTTCGGATGCTGCGACCGTGCTGGTAGCCCTTAATCATTACTGGCAAACCGGCTTCAGCTTTGAGCAGCTGGCCGCGCTGGGCCTGCAGCTTGGCGCTGACGTGCCGGTCTTTGTTCACGGCTTTGCCGCCTTTGCTCAGGGCGTTGGCGAAACGCTGACGCCGGTCGACCCGGCAGAAAAATGGTATCTGGTGATCCACCCTGGCGTGCACGTCTCCACGCCGGTCGTGTTTAACGATCCGGCGCTGATCCGCGACACGCCAGTAAGGGAAATCAGCCAGTTATTAACGGATATTTACCGTAATGATTGTGAGCCAGTAGTAAGAAAACGTTTTCGCGAGGTTGAACAGCTCGTTTCCTGGCTGCTAGAATACGCGCCGTCGCGCCTGACCGGAACCGGCGCTTGCGTGTTCGCTGAATTTGACACCGAGCCCGCTGCTCGTCAGGTGGCTGAGCTTGCTTTGAAAAAGTGGCAGGGCTTTGTTGCGCGAGGCGTTAACGTTTCGCCGCTGCACCGCTACCTTTCCGAGCAATAAGAGCTGTTGCGACCGCTTCACCCTGTTCCTGAAGCGGCGCGGCGCTCGATTACACCCGTATGGACCCGTCAGCGGTATACCGCCCAGTGCCGCTGACGCAGATGTTCATTCTCTGGACGCAAAGCCTGAGGTTCTTCTCGTGCCTGATATGAAGCTTTTTGCTGGTAACGCCACCCCGGAACTAGCACAACGTATTGCCAACCGCCTTTACACTAGCCTGGGCGACGCCGCCGTCGGTCGTTTCAGTGATGGTGAAGTGAGCGTACAAATCAATGAAAATGTACGCGGTGGTGATATTTTCATCATCCAGTCCACCTGTGCCCCTACCAACGATAACCTGATGGAACTGGTTGTAATGGTGGATGCCCTGCGCCGCGCTTCCGCTGGTCGTATTACTGCTGTTATTCCCTACTTTGGCTATGCCCGCCAGGACCGCCGCGTGCGTTCCGCTCGTGTCCCTATTACGGCCAAAGTCGTTGCGGATTTCCTTTCCAGCGTTGGTGTTGACCGCGTTCTGACTGTGGATCTGCATGCTGAACAGATTCAGGGCTTCTTTGATGTCCCGGTTGATAACGTTTTCGGCAGCCCAATCCTGCTGGAAGATATGCTGCAAATCGGTCTGGAAAACCCTATCGTCGTCTCCCCGGACATCGGCGGCGTGGTGCGCGCCCGCGCTATCGCCAAACTGCTGAACGATACCGATATGGCTATCATCGACAAACGTCGTCCACGCGCTAACGTTTCACAGGTGATGCACATCATCGGTGACGTGGCGGGCCGTGATTGCGTGCTGGTTGATGACATGATTGATACCGGCGGCACGCTGTGTAAAGCCGCTGAGGCGCTGAAGGAGCGTGGTGCGAAGCGTGTATTCGCTTATGCCACTCACCCTATTTTCTCCGGCAACGCCGTGGAAAACCTGCGTCATTCCGTGATTGACGAAGTGGTGGTTTGCGACACCATTCCGCTGCCGGAAGAGATCAAGGCCCTGCCGAACGTGCGGACGTTAACGCTCTCCGGCATGTTGGCTGAAGCGATTCGCCGCATCAGTAACGAAGAGTCTATCTCTGCGATGTTTGAGCACTAATTGATCTGCAGGGTGACCGCTGCGCAGGCAGCAGTTACTCAATAAAAAGCGGGACAGATTTTCTGTCCCGCTTTTTTTGTTTTTGCCGCCCGCCGTCAGTGGTGGCCATGGCCGGATGCGCGACGACAGCGCTTGTCACCGTAATGACGCACCCAATAATAGTGATCGGTTATTTTTTCGCGGCCGCTGATGCGCGCGCCCACCAGCCACATCAGTGCGCCAATAAAGATGGCAAAAATAGCGCCGTTGACCAGCAGCGAGGGCAGCTGCAGTTGCGGCAGTTGATTCAGGACGGCATAGCCAATGCCGGTTACCATGACCGCCATACCGATGACCATCAGGGCATTACCGGTTAAATTAGCGTGTCTGCGTTTCATTTGTCGCCTCCAGAAGCCAGTGCATTCCTGTGTGGTTAGTACCATAAGTTTATGCAATGGCTGAGCGATTCGTTGCGGGGCAGATCAC
>DOOK01000473.1 GCA_003512805.1 Erwinia sp.
GGACTGCAGGAAAGCTCTAAAAAAATCGCGGAGATCACCGGCGTGATCGAAAGCATCGCTTTTCAGACCAATATTTTGGCCCTAAACGCGGCGGTGGAAGCCGCCCGTGCCGGCGAAAATGGCCGCGGCTTTGTGGTGGTGGCAGGAGAAGTTCGTAATCTGGCGCAGCGCAGCGCCGTAGCAGCGAAAGATATCAACGCGCTGATCGCCGAGTCCTCGGCCCGCGTTGAAAACGGCTCCCGCCTGGCCGGGCAGGCGGAAGAATCCATGAGCGGTATCCTCAGTTCGGTACAACAGGTGCGCGATATTATGGATGAGATCTCCTCTGCCTCGGAAGAGCAAAGCCACGGCATCAGCCAGGTCGGCATTGCGGTGTCAGAACTCGACCAGGTGACGCAGCAAAACGCTGCGCTGGTCGAGCAATCCTCTTCGGCTGCCGCTTCGCTGGAAGAGCAGGCGGCCCGGCTGAACGAGGCGGTTGCCGTGTTTCGGCTGGCAGACAGGAAAGAGACGCCCCGTCGGTCCGGCGTGACAAAACGTCCTTCGCCAGCAGTAACGGCAGGCTCAGTGGATAACTGGGAAGCCTTCTGAGGGTGAGCTAACCTGTCAACAAAGGCCCGATATCGCCTCGGGCCTTTGCGTATGTCCCGCCACGGCAAGGCTATTTTTCGCTGTAGCGAACCGCCTCGACAAACTTTGCAAAAGCGGAAGTATGCTGGCGGCGGCTGGGGTAATAAAGATAATAGCCGGGGAAGGGGGCGCACCATTCTTCCAGCACCTTATCCAGCCGTCCTTCCTTTACCGCTTTTTCAACGGTATCTTCAGGCACCATCGCCAGACCAATACCCGCCTCGGCGGCTTTGATTCGCGTTTGCAGGCTGTTGAGCGTTAGCCGGCCTTCCACCTTCACGCGGATTTCACGCTGGGCTTTGGCAAACTCCCAGGCATAAATACTGCCCATAGTGGGCAGACGCATATTAATGCAGTTGTGCTGCTGCAAATCTTGTGGCGCCGCAGGCTTACCGTAACGAGCGAAGTAGTCAGGTGACCCTACCACGACCATCCGCCAGTCTGGCCCAATCCTTACGGCAATCATATCTTTAGCAACCTGTTCGCCCAACCGTACACCCGCATCAAAACGGCCGCTGACAATATCCGTCAGGGTATTATCGGAGACGATGTCAATATTCACCTCCGGCCAGGCCTTTAAAAAATTTTCTACCGCCGGCCACAGCGAGAGATTAAGGGCATGTTCACCGACGTTGAGGCGGATAGTGCCTGAAGGCCTGTCGCGCAATTCACGCAGGGCTGTCAGTTCTTGTTCAATCTCTTCAAGATGCGGGGCAACGGTTTTTATCAGGCGTTCGCCCGCTTCGGTAGGCGCGACGCTGCGCGTGGTCCGGGTGAGCAGCCGGAGCTGTAGCCGCTCCTCCAGCCCGCGTATGGCATGGCTTAAGGCGGACTGAGAGACGCCAAGTTTGGCTGCCGCTCGGGTAAAACTCCCTTCACGCGCGATCGCGATTAGCGAGATAAGGTCGTTAAAATTTTCTTTCAGCATAGCTATCTCAGAAGAGGAAGGGACAGGGATCCAGTGTAACCTGGCCAAGTCAGACGTACGAAGACTTCCCGATGTGTTTTATTCCAAAAATTTACATTAAATCAACGAGGTGACAACATGGGGCGGGGGGACGTAGCGTTGCTGTCGCCTCGCGCTTTGCGGCAAAAGGGTAAAAATAGCGAGCATACACAGAAATTTCTGGTCATGGCTGGTACTTTTTAAAAGAAATTTCCTTTAATCTGAATGTGGCTTTGAGGGTTTTTTAATCAGAGATTTCTTATTTAAACATCAGCCTTATTAATCTTTCTTTTGCCGTCGGGGGGTGATTGCAGACGCAATTAGCCACGGGAGAAAGCGGAAATATCTTAATTATATGCCCGATGAACACAATCCGGATGAAACCGAAAAAACGTAACAAAGCACAGATATTAGACGAATATCAGATTTACAAAAATTAATACTTTAAAACGCGTTTTCAGAAAATATCATTGCGTCGAAAAGGGTTACCGGTGCTCATATTAGCTGGCGTGATGCTTTTATTGATTTAGCTCAATTTCCTTAACCTTTTGTTTACTTTCCTCTGATTACGCCTGGTCTTGGGGACTTCATTTCATTCGCCTGCGAGCAGTATGCCGACAAGTTACTCTTCACTGATAACCGCGGTATCATTGGGCTGAGCGATGCCAAACGGAAACGGGAGCGCATTTATGTAACTTTTTATTTCAAAAGGTTTCATGTTATTTTTATTTTTACAGCCAGATTTAATCAAACCTCTCCGCTGGAATGGTGAGTAATTTTAACAAATAATTAACTTTATTTCAGCTGCATTCCCTTGCGGAAAACGACGGCTATTTTGCCACTTCTGATATTAAGAATATGCCTGTATTTACTTGATGCGCCTGATGTGATGGAGTAACGGGGCGTCATGGAATGAATACCAGGGCAAATTTGAATTCTAATAACATTACTCAGTGCGGTTAGCATTATTTTCTATGAGGTGGCGGTATGAGAGTCGGCGTATCTAACGATAACTACCCGGAAAAGCGGACGATAATTGTTGATGCTGACGTGGAATATGTGAACTTCAAAAATAAGAACATTTATTCTTATATCAATCTTCTGAACATGAAGTTTCTCAAAAGAGACAAAATTTTTCTGTTTCGGCCGTTGGGCAGAGCACAGAAAAAAAACATTGATGTCTTCCACGTTTTCAATGAGATAGCAATAACCGACCGTAAATGGGTGGCGACGTTTGAAACCGAGTTACCCCGTATCCTGCCGCCTAAAAATGGCAGTAAAGAGGATAATCGCGCAAAGCTGCGACGGCTCTCCTCGGCGCTGACAGCCAATAACTGTCTGGCGCTGATCGCGCTTTCCGGCGCGGCCTATAAGATGGAAATGAAGCTGTTCCATGACAGCCCGGAGCTGTCACGCGTGCTGCGCGAAAAAATGGTGGTGATGCATCCGCCGCAAAAACTCTATATGACCGAACGGCCAGCGCGTAATGCCGCCGACCCGGTTCACTTTGTTTTTATCGGGAAAGACTTCTATCGTAAAGGCGGCGGTGAGATCGTTCAGGCTTTTGGCGAACTGTTGGCCGCTAATACGCTTCGGCCCGAACAGATCAAAGTGACCCTGATTGGCGATCTCGAAAAAACGAATAACTACGCTTTCGGTGCTTATCAGGATGAACCGGCGTTTGCTCGTGAGACGCAAGAGACTATCGCCCGCTATGCGCTTTTCGAGCATCATAGCGCCATGCCTAACGATAAGGTTATGCAGCTGTTACAAAAAGCGGATGTTGGCCTGTTGCCCACCTGGGCCGAAACCTATGGTTTTTCCGTGTTGGAAATGCAGTCCTGCGGCTGCCCGGTGATCACCACTAACGTACGCGCGCTGCCGGAAATAAATCCGGAAGAAGCGGGGTGGTTGATTACGCATCCGTTAAACGATGACTGTGATTATGCCATCACCTCTTTGCAGGACCGCGATGCTCTGCGCAGAAAAACGGTCGACCGCATGAAGAGCATTATTGAAGATATTATCCGTCGGCCTGAACAAATCCATGAGAAAGCCAATGCGGCTATTGCCAGGATTCAGTCTGAACATAATGTCGAAGCCTATCAGGCGCGACTGAAGACGCTGTACAGCAAATAATCTCTTTTGCCTGAACCCCGCCGGGAGCTTCATCTGCCTCCCGGCTTGCCCAACCTCTTTTCTACGCTTTCAATCAGCATCCCCCTGAAATAAGCGCTGGCGTGCCGGACGCTTTAAAAGCTGCTTTCGCGCAGGCTACTTCTACAAACGCGCTATAATAATTCCGTTACTGAATTATCACCTGTAATACATTAATTAAATGGTATTTTCTTTTCGACTAAATTTGGTTAATTTTACGTTACATAATTGTAATTTAAATCAACCAATCCCTGTGGTTAATTCGAGAGACGAAAATGATAAAACTAACGAGTATTGTTATAGCAATCGTCGGTATTGCTATGCTTTACATGGGTGGGAAATTGCTGCTGCTTGGCGGGTCGCCATTCTATGTAGTGATAGCCATCGGCCTGCTGATTACGGCTGTGGCCCTGTTCAAAAATAAAAAAATTGCGCTGTCTGTTTATGCCATTTTAATGTGGCTGGTGGTTGGCTGGACCCTGTATGAGGTCGGCTTTGATAAGTGGCAGTGGATCCCGCGCGGCGACATTATTGGTCTGATGGGCGTCTGGCTTGCCTTACCGTGGGTTGTACGTCCCCTGTCAAAAGCGCAAGGCGCGGCCAGACCTGCCCGCTTCCATCCTTTCCTCGGCACCACCGTTATCATTATTATTGCGCTTGTTATCGGGCTGGCTTTCTATGATCCATATCCGCAGGCCGGCAAGCTGACTAATAAACGCAATCCTGTTGATGCTGCCGCCGTGGCAGGTAATGACTGGGCGGCTTACGGTGGCACCAATAACGGCCAACGTTTCTCCAGCCTCAAACAAATTACGAAAGACAACGTCAGTAATCTGGAAGTTGCCTGGACCTACCACACCGGCGATCTGCGCAACGAAAATGATGCGACAGAATATACTTTTGAAGCGACGCCGTTGAAGGTCAACAACACTGTTTATTTTTGTACGCCGCACAACGAAGTTCACGCGCTGAACCCGGAAACCGGCGAGCTGAAATGGAAATATCAGCCTGCGAAAGATCGTTCTTATCTGCAGCAGCACCAGACCTGTCGCGGCGTCAGCTATTATGCGCCAGAGTCTCCAGTATCATCACCGGATGCGCCTGCGCTATGTCGGAAGCGCATTTTTAACGCGACTACCGATGCTAAACTGATCGCGTTAGATGCGGACAGCGGCAAGCCGTGTGCGGACTTTGGCGATAAAGGCATCGTCGATTTGCGCGCTAATATGGGTAACATCCGTCCGCATGCGCTGATGCAAACCGCTGCACCGCTGGTCGCGGGCAACCTGGTTATCGTAG
>DOOK01000004.1 GCA_003512805.1 Erwinia sp.
ACCAGCAGCGCCGCGCCCGGCGTGGACCACGCCGTCAGCACGGGCGCGCGATAATAGATCGACAATCCGATGGACGTCACGCCCATCGCCAGGCCCAACATACTCAGCCAGCCACCGAGCTGCATCGTCGTTGCCCCAGCTGCCCCGGCCGCCTGGAAAATAATGGCGACGGAGCTGGTGTAGCCTACCAGCACCGCCACAAATCCTGCCACGATGGCGGGCAAGGTAAGGTGACGAAACGAAAATGCAGGACGCATAAGAAGACCCCGGTAATGACCGTTATAACGCACAAGCTAGCACTGTGCGTTATAACGTACAAGCGTTATACTGGGGAAAACAAGAGAGGTGCCATGAATCAGTCCTTACCAGAACCCGGTCGCCTACTGAAAACGCTTCGGCAGGCACGCGGCTGGAGCCTGACCGAGGCCGCCGCGCAAACCGGCGTGAGTAAAGCGATGCTGGGCCAGGTCGAGCGCGGCGAATCCAGCCCAACCGTGGCCACGCTATGGAAAATTGCCACCGGCTTTAACGTACCTTTTTCATATTTTATTGCCGATCCGTCCCCAGGCGGGGCACTGCTGCGCAGCGTCGGGCTCCGGCAACCGCAGGATGCGACAATGCAGGCCAGCCCGCTGTTTCCTTTTGACAGCCAGCTGGGGTTTGACCTGCTGGTGGTCGAGCTGGCCGCCAACGCGCTCAGCCACTCTTCCGCCCATGAAGGCGGCGTCATTGAGCACGTTATCGTCATTGAAGGCGAACTCCTGCTGGCGACCGACGCCCAATGGCATACGCTTAAAGCAGGCGAAGGGCTGCGTTTTCAGGCCGATATCCCGCACAGCTACCGCAACGACGGTAAAGAGCCGGTAAGGTTTTACAACCTGATCCACTATCCGCCCGGCTTCTGCCGGAGCGAGGATGCGCCGAAGCCGCAGGATCCGAGCAGGTAACTGACCTGACGCAATAAACGCCAGGTAAAATAACAGATAATAACTGTCCGCACTCAGAGGGAAGGCAGATGACAAATTTACTCGAACGCTTCTTGCACTATGTTTCATTCGATACGCAGTCCAAAGCACATGTTCGTCAGGTGCCCAGTACGGAAGGGCAGTGGCAGCTGGCGCGTGAATTAAAGCGGGAGCTGGAAGCCCTGGGCCTGAGCGACGTCACGCTCAGTGGACACGCCATCGTTATGGCGACGTTGCCCACCAATGTCACCTGGCCCGTGCCGGCTATTGGCTTTATCGCCCATATGGACACCTCGCCGGACTTTACCGGTAAAAATGTTAATCCGCAGATCGTTGAGAACTACCGCGGCGGCGATATCGCGTTGGGCAATGGCGAGGAGGTGCTGTCGCCGGTGATGTTCCCCGTGCTGCACCGTTTGACGGGCCATACGCTGATTACCACCGACGGGAAAACGCTGCTGGGTGCGGATGATAAGGCGGGCGTGGCGGAGATCATGACGGCTATTGCCCGGCTGAAAAGTGAGAACGTACCGCATGGTGATATCCGTATCGCCTTTACCCCGGACGAAGAAATAGGCAAAGGCACCAGCTGCTTCGACGTGGCGGCTTTTGGCACCGAGTGGGCCTATACCATCGATGGCAGCGATCTGGGCGAGTTTGAATATGAAAACTTTAATGCCGCTTCGGCTACCGTAAAAATTACGGGTAACAACGTACACCCCGGCAGTGCCAAGGGAGTGATGGTTAACGCGTTGGATTTGGCGATGCGTTTTCATGCCGCGATGCCGGAAAAAGAAGTGCCGGAGCAGACGGAAGGCTATGAAGGTTTTTACCATCTGCACGGGATCAAGGGTAGCGTGGATAAAGCGGAGCTGCACTACATTATTCGTGATTTCGATCGTGACCACTTTGAAGCCAGAAAGCAGGTTATGAAGGATCTTGCCGCCACGCTAAGTGAGGGCAAGCAGCCTGGCGTCAGCATTGAGGTGCAGACGGAAGATAGTTATTACAATATGCGTGAAAAAGTCGAGGTGCATCCGCATATTATCGAGCTGGCGCTTCAGGCTATGCGGGAAAGCGGCGTGGAACCGGTGACGAAACCGATACGTGGTGGCACGGACGGCGCGGCGCTGTCGTTTAAAGGTTTACCTTGTCCGAACATTTTTACCGGCGGCTACAACTATCACGGCAAACACGAGTTTGCCTCGCTGGATATCATGGAAAAAACGGTGACGGTGATCATGCGCATCGCCGCGCTGACAGCAGAAAAAGCAAAAGGATCCTGAGTGCGTAAAAATGGCCCTGATATCAGGGCCGCTGCGGTTGCTGGCAAATGCAGACGCTGTCATCAGGCTGCGTACGGTCGGTAAAAAAGCAGCAAAGGCCGGTCAAAACAGGGATATAACGTGGATCCGTCCGGGGAGGCTCTTTTCGTGCATCCGGGCGTAAAAACTCTCCGCTTATCCGCCCGGCCTTTACGGCTGGAAAGCAGCCGTTTCGCTACAAAGATCCGCTTCGTGCGAAACCGCTGTCTTCTCCGGCAGCCTGAACGGCCCTGGCATCAGGGCCGCTGGTTACTCTTCGCTGAAATACCAGTAGCCGCTGTTAACCAGCGCCGCCAGCTGTGCCAGGAACGACGGATCTTCCAGCGCATCGCCCAGATCGGTTGCGCTGAGCGTATGCTTGTTCGCCAGCACGCGCAATGCAGCAGGCTGTTGCGATTCAAGGTGCTCGCCATTGACGAAAACGGCGTCGCCAATCAACAGCACGCGCAGGCCTCCTAACCGTTGCAGACTGTCGCCCTGTTGCAGCGCATCGTAAATCTCATCCGGCTGGTAAGGCGGCTCCGGTGGCGCCACATCCAGCTCGTGGCGAGACTGGGAGATAAACTCACCAAACCACTGGTTGAAATGTTCCGGTTGGTTAATCACCTCCAGCATCATCTCGCGGATACCGTCCAGCTCCTGCGGCAGGATTTCGGCGGTATTTTCACGCGGCGGCACGTCAGGATCGGTAAAGCGACGGCTGCCCAGCTCGCGCGACAGCACATAGTCCGCAAAGCCGCTGATCAGCTCGCGGCCGCTCGGCGCACGGAAGCCGACAGAATAGTTGATGGCGCTTTCCAGCGAGTAGCCTTCGTGCGGGAATCCCGGCGGAATATAGAGAATGTCGCCCGGCTCCATTTCTTCATCAATAATGGCGTCGAATGGCTCAACCTGCAGCAGGTCCGGATGCGGACAATGCTGCTTCATGGCGACTTTTTCGCCTACTCGCCAGCGGCGACGGCCGGTACCCTGAA
>DOOK01000146.1 GCA_003512805.1 Erwinia sp.
CAGTGGGCGCGGCTCTGATTGCTTGTGGTGTTCTGTGCCAGGTTATTCAGTTCTGGGTATCCGTACGTGACCGCGAGCAGCTTCGCGACCTGACGGGTGATCCATGGGGCGGTCGTACACTGGAGTGGGCAACCTCTTCACCACCACCGTTCTATAACTTTGCTGAAGTGCCAGTTATCCACGAGCGCGATGCGTTCTGGGAAATGAAAGAGAAAGGCGAAGCTTACAAACGTCCGGCTAAGTATGAAGAGATCCACATGCCGAAGAACAGCGGCGCGGGTATCATCATTGGTGGTTTCAGTCTGGTGTTTGGTTTTGCTGCTATCTGGCATATCTGGTGGCTGGTAGGCTTGTCATTCCTCGGCATGATCCTGACCTGGATTATCAAGAGCTTTGACGAAGACGTGGATTACTATGTTCCCGTTGCCGAAATCGAAAAAATCGAGAATCAGCACTTTGACGAAATTAGCAAAGCAGGTCTGAAAAATGTCAACTGAAACTCTGTCTAAACACCACGACGCCCATGCGGAGCATGGGCATCACGATGCGGGGGCCAACAAGCTGTTTGGCTTCTGGATCTACCTGATGAGCGACTGCATCATCTTCGCCACGCTGTTCGCGACCTATGCTGTCATGGTCAACAGCACCGCTGGCGGACCGTCAGGGAAAGATATTTTTGAATTACCGTTTGTTCTGGTTGAAACCGCGCTGCTGCTGGTGAGTTCTATCACCTACGGCTTCGCTGTCATCAGCATGGAAAAAGGCTCAAAAGGCGCCGTTCTGGGCTGGCTGGTGCTAACTTTCCTGTGCGGTATCGGCTTCATCTCGATGGAAATCTATGAGTTCCATCATCTGATTACCGAAGGTTTTGGTCCACAGCGCAGCGGCTTCCTTTCTGGCTTCTTTACGCTGGTGGGTACGCACGGTCTGCACGTAACCTGCGGTCTGATCTGGATGCTGGTGATGATGTATCAGGTGGCCACTAAGGGCCTGACGTCCACCAACCACACCCGCCTGATGTGCCTGAGTATGTTCTGGCACTTCCTGGATGTGGTCTGGATCTGTGTGTTTACCATCGTTTACCTGCTGGGGGTCATTTAATGAGCAAAACATTAAGCGATCATGGTACCTCTCACGGTAACGTGAAGACCTATATGATCGGCTTTATTCTGTCGATCATCCTGACTGCGATTCCATTCTGGATCGTCATGGAAGGCGGCGCGTCTAAATCGACAATGCTGGCCGTGGTGGTGATTGCAGCCGTGGTACAGGTGCTGGTGCATCTTTATTACTTCCTGCACCTCAGCACGTCTACCGATCAGCGTTGGAATCTGGTGGCGATAGTGTTCTCCGCCGTCATCATTCTGATTGTCGTAGTGGGCTCTATATGGATTATGTGGAACCTCAATTACAACATGATGGTCCGTTAAAGAGTCGCCTGTGATGATTAAGCAATACCTACAAGTAACGAAACCAGGAATTATTTTCGGAAATTTAATTTCTGTCATCGGGGGATTTCTGCTGGCTTCTAAAGGCAGCATCGACTATTCCCTGTTTCTCACCACCTTAGTCGGCGTCTCGCTGGTGGTCGCATCGGGTTGTGTTTATAACAACTTTATTGACCGTGACATCGACGTAAAAATGGAGAGAACCAGAAACCGTGTGCTGGTAAAAGGCCTCATTTCTCCGAAAGTCTCTCTGGTTTATGCAACCGTTCTGGGTATTGCTGGATTCGCGTTGCTGTATCTCGGAGCAAACCCGCTGGCCATGTGGCTGGCGGTGATGGGCTTTGTGATTTACGTCGGTGTTTACAGCCTCTATATGAAGCGTAACTCCGTCTACGGCACGCTGATTGGTAGTCTTTCCGGCGCAGCGCCGCCGGTAATTGGCTACTGTGCCGTCAGCAACCAGTTCGACGCTGGCGCGCTGATCCTGCTGGCTATCTTTAGCCTGTGGCAGATGCCGCATTCCTATGCGATTGCTATCTTCCGCTTTAAAGATTACCAGGCAGCGAATATCCCGGTTCTGCCGGTGGTAAAAGGTATCTCAGTGGCGAAAAACCATATTACGCTGTATATCCTGGCGTTTATGGTTGCCACGCTGATGCTGACGCTGGTGGGCTATGCGGGCTATAAATATCTGGTGGTCGCCGCTGCCGTGAGCGTATGGTGGCTGGGAATGGCGCTTTCGGGCTACAAGACGCAGAACGACCGCGTCTGGGCACGCAAGCTGTTCGTTTTCTCCATCGTTGCCATTACGGCACTGAGCGTGATGATGTCGGTCGACTTTATGACGCCGGCCTCAAAGGATTTACTGACCCTGGTCAGGTAACGTCTACCTCCTCCGAAGGGCGCGATTATCGCGCCCTTTCTTTTTGTTACCACTTCTCGCTAATAATAATTTTACCCACCTTTCCCAACGCCTTAAAATATGCTCACCAGATAAACTGAGGTAGTAATGAACGATAATAAAATGACTCCGGTCGAACTGCGTGCGACATGGGGTTTGGGAACGGTATTCTCCCTGCGTATGCTGGGCATGTTTATGGTTCTGCCCGTCCTGACCACTTACGGCATGGCATTACAGGGAGCCAGTGAGGCGCTGATAGGTCTTGCTATCGGTATCTACGGGTTGGCACAGGCCGTTTTTCAAATTCCTTTTGGCCTGCTCTCGGATCGGATTGGCCGTAAGCCGCTGATTATTGGCGGGCTTTTGATTTTTGTTCTCGGTAGCGTCATCGCCGCCAGCACCACCTCCATTTGGGGGGTGATTTTGGGTCGGGCGCTGCAGGGATCCGGGGCGATCGCAGCGGCAGTCATGGCGCTGCTTTCCGATCTGACGCGCGAGCAGAACCGCACCAAGGCGATGGCTTTTATCGGCATCAGTTTCGGGGTGACCTTTGCTATCGCTATGGTACTCGGCCCGATCGTGACGCATGCTCTGGGCCTCCATGCGCTGTTCTGGATGATTGCGCTGCTGGCCTCCAGCGGCATCGTGATTACGCTACTGGTGGTGCCGTCGGCATCCAACCATATGCTTAACCGCGAATCCGGCATCGTTAAGGGCAGCTTCCGTGCCGTGCTGGGTAACAGCCGCCTGGTCAAGCTCAACTTCGGCATCATGTGCCTGCATATTCTGCTGATGTCCAGCTTTGTGGCGTTGCCCGGCGAGTTCGAGCAGGCCGGCTTCCCGGCCGAGCAGCACTGGAAAGTCTACCTGGTCACCATGCTGATCGCTTTCTGTGGCGTGATCCCGTTTATTATTTACGCGGAAGTTAAACGCCAGATGAAACGCGTTTTTATTGCCTGCGTGGCGATTATCCTGATCGCGGAGATTGTGCTCTGGGGCGCCGGCAGTCACTTCTGGACGCTGGTTATTGGCGTACAGCTGTTCTTTATCGGCTTTAACCTGATGGAGGCGATTTTGCCTTCGCTGGTCAGTAAAGAATCCCCACCGGGTTACAAGGGCACCGCGATGGGCGTCTACTCCACCAGTCAGTTTATCGGCGTGGCGATTGGCGGCAGCCTGGGCGGCTGGCTTTACGGCCATTTCGATGCCTCCACCGTTTTTGTGGTCGGCGCTTTTATTGCCGTGGTCTGGCTGCTGGTGAGTTGCACCATGCAGGAACCGCCTTACGTCAGTAGCCTGCGTATCGTGCTGCACGATGATATTACGGATACCGCCGCGCTGGAAAAACGTCTGAGAGCACAGCCGGGCGTAGCCGCCGTCTTTATTGTGCCGGAAGAGCGAAGCGCCTACGTGAAAATCGACAGCAAAGTCACCAACCGTCCCGAGCTGGAAGCGCTGGTCGGCAGCTGCTGATAGTCTGTTAATGGGGCGTCGCGCCCCATTCTTCCTGCCCCTGACCGCCCTCCCCTCTTTCTAACCGCATAACAAAGCAGTAAGAGCGTCACTTTTTTGAGAGGACTGCACTATGGGGAACATGGCGCGGAAAACAGCTGAATAAAAAGGCGACA
>DOOK01000003.1 GCA_003512805.1 Erwinia sp.
TCGTCGCGGGATGCCTTAATCGGCGTGGCCCACAGCAAACCGACCTGGGCAAGGGAAGAGACGCCGGGCAGCACTTTTCCTCGACGGAAAGCAGCAGAAGTGGTTGACCATCAGCTGGCATTCAGCGAGGACGGCGGTAGCGTGCAGATTCGCCGCAGCGATGCGCCCGGAGGACGGGCAGCCGAGGTAAAGCTGCCGGATGCTGCCGTGCTCAGCCAGCTTACCGGTGTACATCACCAGGCGACGCCCGACGGCAGCCGCGCATTTCGCCTCAGCGACAACAAGCTTTACCAACTGGCCTCGCACGAAGAGGGATGGCAGAAAGTCGACCATTTTGGCGACGACAAAGAGCAGTCGAAGCTGTCTCGTCAGAGTGATAACTCGCTTTATCTGGTACACGACGATCGCCATTTGCATCATTTACAGACGCAAACGCAGAGCGCGCGCTTTACGGATAAAATCAGCGGAGCCTCCGTGGCGGCGGATGGTCAGGCGCTCGTGTTGCTCACCGATGAAGAGAGCAAGCAGCAAAGCATTAAGCTGCTGCCGCGTATCGACAGCCCGGAAGCTGAACACCGTGCGCTCCAGCCGATCCCCGGCAAAACCACACTGGCAGCGATAGCGCAAACCGACAACCTGGTGATCGCTGCCGACTACCAGGGGCGTTTGCTGGTGGCGAAGCGGCCCGGCGAGGCAAACGAGCTTAATTTTGGCGATGCGCAAAGCCTGAATTTGCGCGATACGCTGCATCAGCAAATCGCAGACGTTATTGGCGACCGCTTCCATGTACAGAGCCTGCTGTGCGGCGAAAGCGGCCAGCTGCATGCCGTGGTCAAAGACAGCATGGACAGACAGCACGCGATTGCGCTTAATCCTACGCCGGAGAATCCGCAGCCAGCTTCTGGCTGGAACCTCAGCGACAGTCTGGTCATGGATTATCAGAAAGGCCTGCCAAAGCCCACGCCAGCCCGAACCGACATTGTCTCTATTGGCGCAAACGGCAAGCTGGCGTTGCATGATGGCAAAGTACAGTTTTTTAACGAGATGACCAGCACCTGGGAAGCGACGGAAGTTAAAGCGGATCGGCTGAGTGCCGGACAGGATGGTCAGGCCTGGGCGTTGAAAGATAACCAGCTGAAAAGGCTGAAAGTTAACGTTGCCAGCAACAAAATTAATTTCCAGAACAATACGTTTGCGCTGCACCAGGTGAAAAAAAGCGTGAGTGAAGAGTTGGCGATGCCCGGCCTGGATAAAACACAGAAAACCGTCGCGGCCAGCGCGCTGGATGACGGCCGTTTCGTCACGCTGGAAGAGCAGGGAAATATCCATTTTCATCACGTTGACACGGAAAGCCGCCGTCACAAGCAGCTGCCGCAGACGCTTTCACGTCCGGCGTTAAGCCAGGCGATGAATCAGGCCAGCGCGGCCCTGATCCGTCTCCCTGGCGAGCCGCTTGAGCATCAGGTTAAGGATATGGTGCTCGGCCCGGAAAGCCGCCTGTTTATTTTAAGTGATAAGGGCAAGGTCTTCAGCCTGCCAGCCGGAAGTTGGCAGCATGGAAAAGTGGCCGGGATGCAGGCAGAGCGGCTGCCTGCACCGTTGAAAGATGAATTTGGTGAGTCCGCCACCGCGCTGCCGGTTAAACTTTTCGGTAACCAGAAAGGCTCGCTGCTGGTGGAGATGGACAATAAGCAGGTGCTGTCGCGAAACGAACACGGCTGGCATCCGGTGTCAGCGGATATTTCCGCCGGTGCTCACGAAGTGGAAAATCATGCCGACAGGCATTTCGAGCGACTTAGCGCCGCGACGCGCGACGCTAAACTGGGCAAAACAGGCCTTACCTATAAGCGCGAAGTCAACACATTCGGGCAATCCGGTCACGATGGACATAAAGTCCATACGCCTTTCCGCACGCGGCTCAGCACCTTTGTGTTTCGGCCCACGCTGGAGACACCACGCCCGCTGAAAAACTTTGGCCACCTTGTACAGCATGCTCATGGCGGCCGTCAGGGATTAACGGCGATCTATCAGCAGCAGTCGCAGCAGATGGCCACGCTGACGCAACACCTTAAACGTCAGCCGACGGGCAGACCAGAAGAGCCGCTCAGCCTGAAGCTGAAAACGCTGGCCGTGCGGGAAGAACTGCCCGGCTGGTTCAAGGAAATGCAGGACTTCAATCAGGTGCTGGCGGACAGCGCCGCGCACCAGGCCGGACTGCTGCAGCAGCACTATGGCGGACAGAGCCGCGCGGGCAGGCAGCTTGATAAACTGACCGGCAGCCTGAATCCGGCCAGCAGCCAGGAAGACGATCTGCTGAACAAGCTGCAACAGCTTTATGCCCTGCATCCCAGCGGCAAAGGCAATCACGCGCAGCTTGCTCTGGCAGCGATGGGTGAGGCTGACGTCACTCTTTCCCATCAAAAGCCCACCGACGCGATACCGGCTGGGATGAACCGCGACAAGCATGATCCGATGGGGCTGACGAAATCCCGCCTGATCCTCGACGGCCTGACCAACGTCAAAATGCACGATTTAGCAAAGCGCCTCACTCATGCGCTGGATTTACCGGGCGAAACTCGCGAAAAAGCGTTACAGGCGTTGGGCCGGGAGTTCCGCGAGCTTCGTGATGAAGAGTGGGAAAACAATCCGCTTAAGCAGGTGACTGGCCAGGGATTTACCGGAAACGACAGGCTGGAAGCCAACTATGACGCCATCAAATCCATGACCAAGGCATTTACAAAATCCAACCACGCGATGAACGTCACCACCCGCACCGTTATGCAGGCTGAGGATCAACAGCTGCTTGCCCGCAGGCTGGAAGGCACGGTACTGGACATGGAAAAGGGCGAAAGCCTCTCTTTTAGCCGGGCTTATGGTGCGGCAACGACCATCAGCACGCTGCCCGGTTCGCAGGTCATTGCGGGCGTGGGCGGCAGAGGCAGTCTGGATCGCGGCTACAGCATGAGCCTGACGCGGGGCGAGGGCGGCGTAACGGTCAGCTTTGGGCGTGACGGCGGCGGGGCATTAACCGCCTTTACCGGTCTGGGCTACAACCTGCTGACTGGCTACATGAAAGATCCGGCGCACGATGTCGAAGTTGACCATCAGCGTAATCTGTCCCCCGCCGTTCGGTTGGGTGGCGTTGTCTCTGCCACGCCGTTGGATGTCAAAAAGCAAAACAGCGTTAGCTTCGATATTACCGAGGCGGAACTGCCCGCCTTTATCGAGGGATTGACGCAGGGCACGCTTGACCCTCTGACGCTGCTTAATCGAGGCATTAATCACAGCGTAAAGCATGGCGACGTGCTGAACGTCAGCCTGGATGCCAATGCCGCCGCGCTGGCTTCGGCAGGCGTACCGTTGACCAATAAGCATGAAAAGGAGACACCAGCCAGTTTTCGCGTAGGCGGCGGCGCTTATGCAGGCGTCAACGTGCTTTCCGGCACGCGCGAAAGAGGCGAAACCACGAAAGAGAGCAGCAGCACCGTAAGCCGTAGTAACAACCGTCCACGCGGCCTGAACAAAGCCAGCGTGGGCGTTAACTTTGCTCTGCCAACCGGCGTGCTGATTAAGGGAGAAGCGGGACGGACGCCGCTGTTCGCCGGGCCGGCCGCCAGCGTGCAGCTCTCTATTGATAACCGCACAAAGCAGAGCCTGACGATAGAAACCAAAACGGCCCGGCCGCTGGCAGCGGTACATCTCGACAAGCTGGCGGAAACGCTGGGGAAAAAATTCAGCGATCCGGCCACGGCGGCCGTTATCGCCTCGTTAAAAGATAAAGAGGATGAAACACCGCTGACGCCGCGACAGAAACTGGACAAACTGGACGCCCATTTTTCACCGCGAAATCTTCGCGAGAAAAATAACGAACAGCAGGCCGCGCTACGCGATCTTGATAAGCATCTGCGTCAGCAAAGCGCGGCGGAGCAGGGGCTGAAACTGTTACAGGGGGGCGAATACCAGACAACTTACGCAAACCTGAGCAAGGTGGACAGCAACGGGCTGTGGCACCAGCTCTCGCACCTGCTCGATGGCAGTCTTAACGCCAGCAACGCCAACAAGATGCGCGAGCTGATGAAAGACGATCACCAGCTGCAAACCCTGATTGCGGCGCTACAGGACAATGTCAGCACCGAGGCGACCGTCACGCTGGAGCTAAAAGACGAGGTGCGGGAAAGCCTCGAGAAGCGCTGGCTGGATCGAGGCAACAGCCCGGAGGAGATGCGCGCCGAGTTAACCAACCGCGACAATCTGCGGCTTAAGTCTGTCGCCTTCACGAAATCCCAGGTTAAAACTGACGGCTTCGCCACCCCCGCTTTTCTGCTGGGCGGCTCTAACAGCGCCTCGGTTTCTATGAAGCGTAATTTAGGCAAAATCAGCTTCAGCTATGGCGAAGATCAGGACAAACCGGTCAATTACGCGCTGGAAGGGCACATCGCTAAGGCCACCACTGAACTGGCCGACGCGCTGCGTCAGGGACAGGTTCAACACTTTGTACTCAAAAGCTAACGGAGGTGCGCATGAACGCAACAGAGCAGCTTAACCATTTTTTGGCCTGGTATGGTCGCCGCCTTAATCTCAGCCTGTGCCTGAAAAACGGCGTCTGCGCACTGATGCGCAACCGGCAAGAGATAGCCATTATTGAACTGCCGCCGGAAAGCAACTGCGTCATTTTCCACCGTCGACTGGAAAGCCTGAAGAGGGCTTCTGAAAGCCATCTGCGCACGGTGCTGGCACTGAACTTTGAGATGGATGCGATGCGCGGCTGCTGGCTGGCGATGGACAGCGACGACAGTCTGCGGCTTTGCAGCCAGCAGCTGCTGGCCTCGCTGGACGCGGCAGGCTTTAGCGAAGCGCTGAATGCTTTTATCGTGCAGGCGGACGAGGTGGCCGAATTTTTGGCCGAAAGCCAGCGCGCCGCCTGACTTAACGCAAATTATTTGGCGCGGCCGATCCACATTTTATGCACAGTGTTAAGAAAGGGTCAGGAAGAGGTAAAATACGGTAATAACAGGCTTTTTAGGATGGTGAGAGGTATTTTTAAGGCCGGGGTTCGACGATAGTATCCCTCAACGGTGCGACAAAAGCCGTGAGCAAATTGAGGATATCACCATGAAAAAAACGACCCTGGCGCTGTTGATTACCGTATTTTCAGCAGGCTCGCTGTTCTCAACCGTTACGCAGGCTGAAGGCCCTCCGGGACAAGAGTGGCATCATCAGGGCGATCGTGAAGGACGCGGCGGGCCGGGCGATCGTGAAGGCCGTGGCGATCATGACCATGGCCCACGTGGTCACGAAGGGCACGCTCCCCATCGCCATTTTGAAGAGCGCGACCGTTTCGCCTG
>DOOK01000136.1 GCA_003512805.1 Erwinia sp.
GGCTGTAGGCCGGCTTGATAACCAGATCCTGCAGGGCATAGATGGAAAGACAGGGGATGGCGGAGAAAAACGGCGGCTGACGTATCAGGTGCGCCATCGCGCCCAGCTGGTTTAGGCAGGCGGCTGCAGAAGGCGGATCGCGTAAAAACGCTTCCCTTAACGTTGCCATCAGCGCCATATCATTTTTTGCCGCCGGACTGAGTAAATTCCAGGTAGCGATCCGATAAATATCCTCCATCGGCAGGGTAAACAGGTACGCATTAAAGGCGGCCGAGCTGGCATAGCAAAATCCGTCATGATCGACCGGATGACAGCTGCCCAGTAAGACAAGCGAATCAACAGCATCAGGATAATGGCTGGTAAAATACTGAGCGGCAAAGCCGCCCATAGAATAGCCGATAAGCGTGACGCTACCTGCTTTCCGGCCGATCAGGAAAGCATTCAGATAAGTATTAAAGGCGTCGAAAGCGTTGCGGCCATCTTCCTCATCCGCAATCCCATCAATGCAGTAAACGCGGTGATGTGTAAAACAGCGGGCCAGCGGAACAAGGCTCCAGGCGCCAAACATATAGCCCGCCAGGATGATAACGGTATTGTCGCCCTCGGCGCTGATTTCATGACACCGCATCAGAAAATCTGCTCGGCCTGAGGCGGCGCGGCAACCACATTAAACAGCTCCATCAGCGTTACCGCAGAGTAAAATTTTTCCCTGTCGATCGCCTGCGCGGGACAGTGGGCGCGCGCCATAAAATCTACCAGCACGCGGGTTTTTAAGAGTGAATCCAGCCCAAGATCGATCTCCAGATGCAGTTCGCCGTCGCTTTCCTCAACGGGTTCCAGACTATATTTATTAATACAATCTATCAGAACCTTATGCGTTGCTCTGTCCGTCGGCGAAGCTGAACTCGTTATATCCCTGTCCGTAGTCGGCGTTATCACATTCGTTAACTGCTGCCCGAAAGAGTCGGCCAGTCGTGCGATGGTATCTTCTTCGAAAAACAGCGAGTCATAGTTAAAGGAAACTTCCAGGCTTTCGCCATACTGTATGACCATCACGTCCAGCGCGCCCGCCAGATTCGTTGTCGCCAGATAATAGTGGTCGATATCAAAATTCTCGTGTCGTAAAGGAAGCGAGGTGGTGCCATAGAATGAAAAATAGAGGTTGGTCGGCATACTTTTACGCAGAGCGAGGGCAAAAGCGTCATCGTTCAGGCGAGAAGGCAGAAGCGACTTTTTAATCGATGCCGCATTTCTCCTGGCCATCAACTGATCCACTTCGTTCCCCATGCACGCCAGGACATAACCCTGCAGATCGGTAAAGCGCTGCGCCGGGGACTTTGCTTCGTGATCCTTACGTTGCGTATGCATTAAAAAAGCCTGAGCAAAACAGCCCACCCTGTTTTTATCCAGACTTTGATTATTATGCTTTCTGCCGTGGGTGGGGATCTGTAACAGCAGCTCGTCCACGTCAGGCTGGGAGGCTAAAAAGCTGTCAACGAAACAGCCCATGAGCCAGGAAAAAAGCGAAATTCTGTGAGCGGTAAGATAGCGATTAATTTTGTGCAGCGCCGCAGCAGACACGCTTTTTTGGATTGTTTTATAACGCCCTTTGCGATGCAGCAGAGGCCTGTTGTCAGGGTTCCAAAAAAAGCGTTTGGTAAGGACGGTTTCAGCATATTCGCGGGTAAAGGGCGAGCTGGTTTCTTCGCAGACGGCGTAATTATCCAGATGCGTTTTATCCTGGTAATATCTTTCCTGAGCGGAAAGAGTGACCAGGCCCGGCCGATCCAGCACAGCAAGGTAACGATTGAGCAGAACGTCCACGCCGAGGCCGTCAGCGAGCATATGTTCAACCGCCAGAAGCACGGCGTAACGCTGCTGCGAAAATTTAATAACGCACAGCGTATGGCTGTTTTTATTCAGCGTGTTCATTTCTGCATTTAACAGCGTCTGGAGATTTTCTTGTATGGCCGCTTCAGGCGATAAAAGCTCGCTGTTGATAAAGCGGAAACAGTTTTCGTCAGGCAGCCGATCGTCAAGCGTCAGCACCAAAGGCTCAGGCTTTTCACCCCGATAATCCACGCTGATATTCATTTCATAACTGGTGCGTACCCATGCCGACCAGGCAGAGTAAAATGCGTCTTGACTGATAGCCGCTGGCGATTGCAATGTTACGCCGCTACAGACGACGGTATTGCCGCACAGGCCATTCCAGACGGAAAAAAGGTGTTGCGATGGCGTAGGCGTCATCACGATGCTTTCATCGGATTTGTTACTTAACATGTTTTATCTCGCTGATTTATTATAACCAGACGTCTTCAACGTCAGGGCGAATAGCGGCATCAGAAAAGCGCTGTAATAGCCTTTCTGTCATACTTTCCATTCGCTGTCCGCGGGAAAGCATCCTCGATAAATATAAATCTGGCCGGGATCATATATTTGGGTAAAACGGTTGTTAAAGCGTTGCGCAGTTCCCTTATTTCAACGGGCCTGCTGGTTTTTAATGCCATGCCGATAAAAGATGCTGTTTCATCGCATGCGCAGCTGTAAATGGCCACCGCTTCTTCAACATAGTCAAGCCGTAGCGCATTGGCTTCAACTTCACCCAGCTCAATACGATAACCCATATGTTTTATCTGGCTGTCTTTACGACCGACATAATAAAAAAGGTTGTCTTCACCAATAAAAGCCAGATCGCCCGTTTTATACAGAAGATCGGTAAAGTTATTATGGGCTGGATTCTGTATAAAACTTTCTGCCGTCTTTATCGGATTGCCTAAGTAGCCACAGGCCACGGACAAACCTCGCACCCACAGTTCGCCGCTGCTGCCCGGCTGCCGACTCAATACGCCTTCATCCGTACAGATATACATTTCCATATTCGCGCGCGGTCGGCCAACAGGCACAGACTTTTGCTGCGCATCAGGGACAGCGTCAATAATGTGATAGGAACAATCGACGGTAATTTCCGTAGGGCCGTACATATTGGTAAAGCGAATATGAGGAAAAAGCGTCATCCAGTAGCGCAATACGGCAACGGGTAAAACCTCCCCGGCACACAAAATTTGCTTCATGGCAGGCAGCATATCGGCCTGCAGGCGCCGGGTCTGTTGCAGCA
>DOOK01000135.1 GCA_003512805.1 Erwinia sp.
CGATAAATATACACGCCGCTGAACAGGGTGAAGAGCAGCGTCAGCCCGGTCAGGCCGAACACTTTAAAGTTAACCCAGAAATCCTGCGGCAGCCAAAAGGCGACGTAAATATTGGCCAGACCACAGGCGAAAAAGAAAATGGCCCAGGCAACGTTCAGCCTGCGCCAGGCGGCCTGCGGCAGCGTAAGCTCCTTGCCCAACATACTTTGGATCAGCGTCTGCTTCATCCAGAACTGGCTGTACAGCAGGCCCGCAGCAAACAGCGTATAGATTACCGTGACCTTCCATTTGATGAATTCGGCGTTATGAAAAACCAGCGTCAGCGTGCCGAAAACAGTCACCAGCACAAACGTCACGATAGTCATCTTTTCCAGCTTGCGGTAAAGCAGCCAGCTGGCCACCAGCGCCAGCGCGGTGGCGACGATCAGCGCGCCCGAGGCGACAAAAATATCGTAAAGCTTATAAAAAATGAAAAAGACTACAAGGGGAAGGAAATCAAGTAACTGCTTCATAAAGGCTTCCGGTTATCAGATCAACACATGGGCTGCGCGCCGGTGAAGCGCGCAGCGACTGATTAACGTAACAGCATATACAGGCGGCTGAGGTAAATGATCAGCATTGCCGACACGAGATTACTCAGCGCGTTCAGCAGCACGGAAGTCACGTTCGCCGGCAGGACGGTCAGCGAGGAAGCCATCAGCAGGACCAGCACTTTTGCCAGCAGCCAACCCAAAATAGCGGGTGCCACCACCTTAACATGACCCCAGACCAGACGCGCACTGGCGCGCATAGCGGCGAAAATACCCACTTTTTCTGCCGTCATGATCACAGGAGACAGCGACAGCAAAATAGCGAAAATGATACCGGGCACCATCAGTGCCATAAAGCCGAGCTGGATAATCAGCGTCATAAAAAACACCAGCGGCAGTAAACGCAGCAGCATCGGCGCGGAAACGCCCATGGCGCGCAGGGCGCTAACGCGCTCGCCAGCGGTAACCATCGGGATCAGGCAGAGCATCGCGCCCAGCAGTAGCGTATTGCCTACCAGCGAGGCAAGCGTACCGGCAGCGGAAGCGTGCAGCAGGAGCTGCTGCTGTTCCGGCGTCATGGTTCTGATCCACTCCATCAGGCTCATGGTGCCGCTTTTGCCATCCGCCAGCTCAGAGATATCAGGCGTAAGCGCATGGCCGATCAGGACCGTAATAAAAGAGGTTAACAGCGCGATCAGTACAATAGTAGCAAACTGATGGCGAAAGAAATTTCCCGTGTCACGGTATAACGAAGCCGCCGTGAATGACATGTACACTCCTTGAGAGCCGAATTTAGCGATCCGGCGATTGTACATGGTCTGAAGCCAACCTGGCACCCTGGCTTACACAACTTTCGCTTTGGCGATTTCTCGCGCCGTGCGGCCTCTCCGGGTTGTTCACGTTCTCCCGGTTCAGAGAAGAAGCAAAACCGGTTCAAATCAATTTTTAACTTCATTTTTATTAATCAAATAATAGCGGTTTTGATCCAGATCAATTTTTGTTTAATTTACTGCCCGTTATGGCCGCTCAGGGGTGATCTTTCTGAAAATAAAGATAAAATCAGCGCATCAAAAATCAGGGCGATCGTCTGCGCTTTTTTCAATGGACACAGGAGTGATAATGAAAATTTCAGTATTGGCCTTATTGGTAGCGGCGTGCGCGCCGGTAGCCGCTTCGGCACATCAGGCCGGCGATTTCTTTATGCGTGCGGGTTCTGCGACCGTACGCCCTACCGGCGGCTCGGATAACGTACTGGGACTGGGCGAATTTGATATCGGTAATAATACTCAGCTGGGCCTGACGTTCACTTATATGCTGACCGATCACGTTGGCGTTGAGCTACTGGGCGCGACGCCGTTCCGCCACAAGGTCGGTCTGGCCTCTACCGGCACGCTGGCTACCGTGCACCAGCTGCCGCCAACGCTGATGGCGCAGTGGTACTTTATGGACAATAACAGCAAGCTGCAGCCCTATGCCGGTATCGGCGTAAACTACACCCTGTTTTATGACAATGACTTTAACCAGACCGGCCGTGATGCGGGCCTGAGCAACCTGAGCGTAAAAAACAGCTGGGGTGTGGCGGGTCAGGTGGGCCTGGATTATCAGCTGACGCCGCAATGGATGCTGAACGCCTCACTGTGGTACATGGATATCAATACCAAAGTGGGCTTCGACGCGGCCGGTGCTGGCCGGCAGAGTATTGATACCCATATTAACCCATTCGTCTTCTTCTTTGGCGCGGGCTACCGTTTCTAATCGGTTTCTTCAGGCGGAAAAAAGGCGCATACGCTGCGCCTTTTTTAGATCTTTGCCGCCCTGAAGGCGTTATTTAATCTGCATATTGTTCACGACTGACTTCACGCCTTTCACGCTGCGGGTGACCTGAACAGCACGGCTGGCCATCTGGGCCGAGCTGACGAAACCGCTAAGCTGTACGCGGCCTTTAAAGGTTTCCACATTAATTTCACGCGATTTCAGCGCTTCATCGTTCAGCAGCTGCGTTTTTACCTTCGTGGTGATAACGGTATCGTCAAGATAGCCGCCTGTCCCTTCCTGTTTTGCCGTTGGCGCACAGGCGCTAACTGAAACAGCCACAACGGCTGCAATAACCATACCCGTCAACATTTTGAACAGCTTCATGGTAAATCTCCCTGTTATTTCCGAATGGCCTTGGCCGTGATTACAGATTTTCTCTGTAAAAGAAGCGTAGACCTGGGCGGCAAATTTTCCACAAAACGGCGAAAAAAGAGCGTCTTAGTCGGCCACAAAGGCACTAAAACCGTAAGAAGCATGGGCCTTGATGCTGAGATACCCGCCTTATTTAACGAGAGATTGAGCAACAGGAAAGGGC
>DOOK01000134.1 GCA_003512805.1 Erwinia sp.
TTTCATAGGTAGCCCCGTAGAACAGCGGGCACAGCTCCCGCATTTCATCCCAGATTTCCTGGTTATCGCGGTAGTGCATCGGGTAACCCAGTTCCGTGGCGAGCAGGCTGATAATTTCCCAGTCGCGTTTGACGTTATTTTTGGGTTCAATAGCCTTTTCAAAACGCTGAAAGCCGCGGTCGGCACAGGAAAAGACGCCGCCGTGTTCACCCCATGAGGTCGCGGGTAAAATCACATCCGCCTGCTCGGCAGTTTTGGTCATAAAAATATCCTGCACCACCACAAACTCCAGCGCCTCAAACCCTTTACGCACCAGGCTTAAATCGGCCTCGGTCTGGAGCGGATCCTCTCCCATGATGTAATAGGCTTTGACGTGTCCTTCCAGCGCCAAGTGAGGGATCTCGGTAATGCGGTAGCCGATTTCCGCATCCATCCGATCGGCGTTGATGCCCCAGGCGTCGGCAAATTTTGCGCGGATCTGCGGGTCAGTCACCGACTGATAGCCGGGGAACTCATTGGGCAGCACGCCCATATCGCAGGCACCCTGCACATTGTTTTGCCCGCGTACCGGCCCGACGCCAACGTTAGGTCGCCCCAGGTTGCCGGTCAGCAGCGCCAGCCCGGCCAGGCCTTTCACCACGTCGACGGCCTGGCCAAACTGCGTAACGCCCATTCCCCACATAATGGTAGCAGAGGGCGCCGCGGCAAAGGTGCGCATGGCCTGACGGATTTGCTGTGCGGATACGCCGGTCTGTTCAGCCACCGCTTCCGGCGAATAATCGGCCAGCTGGCGACGATACGCGTCAAACCCTTCCGTATATTTTGCAACGTAATCACGATCGTAGAGATCTTCTTCGATCAGCGTGTAGGCAAAGGCGTTGACCAGTGCCATATTACAGCCGTTTTTGATCTGCAGATGCTGATCGGCGATACGGGCCGTCTCAATGCGGCGGGGATCGCAAACGATAATTTGCGCCCCTTTCTCTTTGGCCTTGATCACCCGACGGGCCACGATAGGGTGGGAGTCGGCGCAGTTATAGCCAATCACCAGCAGGCATTTGGAATTTTCAATATCGTTGATGGAATTGCTCATGGCGCCGTTGCCGAGTGTGGCCTGGAGACCCGCCACGGAAGGGCCATGGCAGACGCGGGCGCAGCAGTCGACATTATTGGTGCCGATGACTGCACGAGCAAACTTCTGCATGACGTAGTTCGTTTCGTTGCCGGTTCCGCGGGAAGAACCGGTATGCATTATCGCGCGCGGGCCGTGCTGCTCTTTGATCTCTTTCAGGCGCTTAGCGGTATAGCGGATAGCTTCCTCCCAGCTGACCACCTCAAATTTTCCGCCCCTCTGTCGACGGATCATCGGCTGCGTCAGGCGTGGCGTCAGCAGTTTGGTATCGTTCAGAAAATCCCAGCCATAGTAGCCTTTCAGGCACAGCTCGCCCTGATTGGTCACGCCGTCAGCCGCCTCGGCCCGCAGAATTTTATTGTTTTCTACCACCAGATTCAGTTTGCATCCGGCCCCACAGTAAGGGCAAACAGTCGTCACTTTTTTCATCCTGATTCTCCTCTTTTCCGGGTTAAAACAGCAGGCCGGAAGTGCTGGCAAGCGCCGCACGGCGGCGTTTTTCTACGTTCATTTCCTGTAACCGATTGCGGTCAACGGTCAGCAAGGCCTTGGTCGGGCAGACTTCCTGACAGGCCGGGCCTGCTGCACGGCCATCGCACAGATCGCATTTGTGCGCTTCCGCTTTATCAGCGGTAGCGGTCATGGCCGCCGCGTTCTGGCGAAAAAGAGGCTTAACCACCACTTCCATCGCGCCATAAGGGCAGGCGACCACACAGGTTTTGCAGCCGATACAGTGCTCTTGCATCACCTGAACATGACCGTCGCGGCGGGTGATGGCGCCATTTGGGCAGACGTTAGCGCAAGGGGCGTCTTCACACTGGCGGCACATCACCGGCGTGCTGAGGTTGACGCTTTTGATGACATGCAAACGAGGCGTAAAAGTGGTGATATTGAGCTGCGAAATATCCTGCGACGCGCTGTGGGCCATCACACAGGCGATTTCACAGGTACGGCAGCCGATACATTTTTGGGGATCGGCAATGATGAACCGGTTCATCTGACTCTCCTGATTTTACCGGCCGGCGGATCCCGGCCCGATGGCGGAGGTAATGCATAAAGCGTTCCAGCCAGCAGAAATTATTTTTTGCTTCACTTTCAATCTATTAACGCAAGGGGGAGAAAGGTGACGAAGGGCGGGTGAGTATGTCGACACTTTCCCGACACTTTTGTCAGGTCGGCTGTGGATGAAAGCGCGCAATGCCCAGGCCCGTTTCCAGCCGAGGAAGCCGCTGATAAAGCTCGCCTACTGCCTGCTCAACCGCCGGGCTGAGCGGCGCATAAAAGGCCACCACATCAGGCTGAATGCCAACAAAAGTGATGTGCGGAATGGCTTCCCGCAGCTGTTGAATCAAAAAAGTAAGCGGCAGCGTGTGGGTGGTCATGATGAACATGTCGGCGATATCGCTTTCGTCGATAAGCCGCATTTCGCCGGGGGCCAGCCCCATGTCGGTGGCGTCCACAATCACCAGGTGGTCGGGAAGCTGCTCGCGCAGATAGCCGATATCGTTTTCCGGCACGGCTCCTCCATCGACCACCGTCCAGCCCGGCAGCGGGGCGGTGGCACAAAGTTCTGCCAGGCGTG
>DOOK01000010.1 GCA_003512805.1 Erwinia sp.
CTGAACCGCTCTTCCGATCTCGGTAGAGAGATCCAGCTCTACCTCGGGCCAGGTCTGATGATAGCGGGCAATCAGCGGCGGCAGCCGGACGGCGGCGGTACTTTCAATTGCGCCCAGGGTAAAAACGCCTGCCGGATGCTGGCTGGAGACGCTAAGGCGCGCCTCCTCCGTTAACGCCAGAATACGGTTGGCGTAATCCAGCAGCGTACGGCCCGCATCGGTAATATGCAGGCGCAGCTTTTCGCGGCTGAACAGCACCGTGCCCAGCTCGTCTTCCAGCTGGCGCAGGCGGGTAGAGATATTAGAGGGAACACGATGCAGCTTACCCGCCGCTGCGGTCACGCTGCCTTCTTCCGCGATAGCGCGGAACACTTCCAGCTGGGTCAGATCCATAAACATTCTCATTTCGAGCAGGATATTTTCATTATTATTCATTTTTCAGGAAGGCATGGCAAGGCTATGATAGCGTCAACATCGCAAAGCGGCCCCGAGGCCGACGGAGAATCTTATGACCACTTCATCTGCAGTTCAGGCGGGCGCCGTATCCCGTAACCCTTTTACCGGCGACATCATTCGTCAGACCCCTTTCGCTACCGCTGCTGAAGTAGAAACGGCGCTGGCACAAACCCACAATGCGTTTCAGCACTGGCGTCACAGTGACGTGGCGGCGCGCAGCGAGCTGCTGTTGAATATGGCGGCAAGCCTGCGTAAACACGCCCGCGCCCTGGCGGAAATGATGACTGACGAAATGGGCAAACCGATAACCCAGAGCCTGGCCGAAGTAGAAAAATGCGTGCGGCTGTGTGAATGGTATGCAGAGCAGGGGCCAGCCATTCTGGCACCCGAAGCCACGCTGGTTGAGAACGAAAAAGCGCACGTTAATTATCTGCCGATTGGCCCGATTCTGGCCGTGATGCCGTGGAACTTTCCCGTCTGGCAGGTGTTACGCGGTGCAGTGCCAATTATCATGGCGGGCAACACTTACCTGCTGAAACCGGCGCCGAGCATTATGGGCAGCGCGCTGCTGCTGCAGTCCGTGCTGGCGGAAGCAGGCGTGCAGCAGGGGCTGTTTAGCGTACTGAACGCAGACAACGATGCTGTGGCGACAATCATCAAAGATCGCCGCATTGCGGCAGTGACGCTGACCGGCAGCGTGCGGGCGGGTGCGGCTATTGCCGCGCTGGCCGGGGCGGCGGTGAAAAAAAGCGTGCTGGAACTGGGCGGTTCAGATGCCTTTATCGTGCTGGCCGATGCTGATATTGATGCTGCGGTGAAAGGTGCCGTGGCGGGCCGTTTTATGAACGGCGGCCAGGTCTGCATGGCAGCGAAGCGCATTATCGTCGAAGAAGCCGTCTTTGCTGAGTTCCGCGACAAGTTTGTGGCGGCGGTTAAAGAACTGGTGGTGGGCGATCCGCGTGACGAAGCGACCTATATCGGCCCGATGGCCCGTTTTGACCTGCGTGACGAGCTGGATTCGCAGGTGCAGGCGACTATCGCCGAAGGCGCAGAGTGCCTGCTGGGCGGCCACGTGATGCAGGGCAAGGCGAACTTTTATGCGCCCACCGTACTGAGTAATGTGAAACCCGGTATGACCAGCTTTAAGCAGGAGCTGTTTGGTCCGGTTGCCTCGCTGATTGTGGCGAGCGATGCGGATGAAGCGATTGCGCTGGCTAACGATTCCGAATTTGGTCTGGGCGGCAGCCTGTGGAGCCGCGATATTGCCCGCGCCCGCAAGCTGGCCGCGAAGGTAGAGACCGGCGGCATGTTTATTAATACGCCAAGCTTCTCTGACCCACGCGTGCCGATCGGTGGCGTTAAGCACAGCGGCTACGGTCGCGAGCTGTCCCATTTTGGCATTCGGGAATTCACCAACGCGCAGACCGTCTGGGCTGAATCCTGATTTAAGACGTTTTACCGCTTTTCAGCCACTGCTCAACCCCTTCCGCCGGAAGGGGTTTACTGCAAAAGTATCCCTGAATTTCATCACAGCCGAATCCGCGCAGCAGCAACAGCGTTTCTTCATCTTCCACGCCCTCCGCCAGCACGGTATAATTTAATTCCTTAAGCATAGTGATCACGTGACGAGCCACGATCTGACTGCCACCGTCGGCCGCAAGCGGGGCGATTAGCGAGCGGTCCAGCTTGATCACGTCCATTGGAATACGTTTCAGATAGTTAATGTTGCTGTAACCGCTGCCGAAATCGTCCAGCGCCAGCGTAAAGCCGCGCAGCTTGAGTTGATTAAGGCCGCGCATCGCCTCCGGGCTTTCCAGCAGCTTTTCCGTTTCCAGGCATTCGATACTCAGTAAATCGCTGGAAAGACTCGCCCGCAGCAGCATTCTTTCGAGCCAGTCGGCAAAACCCTCCCGCGCCAAATCGCTGACGCTGACGTTAACCGACACGGGCAGGTTAATGCCTTTTGTCCGCCAGAGCTTCAGCTGCGCCAGGACGTTGACGATGACCCAGTCAGTGACGCCAGCCATCAGGTTTGTTTGCTCCACCAGCGGCAAAAACTGCATAGGCGGAAGATTACCAAGGCGAGGGTGCTGCCAGCGCAACAGGGCTTCCATGCCTACCGGCAAGCCGCTATGCAATGAAATTTGCGGCTGGTAGACCAGATACAGCCCGCCTTCGCCGCGCAGCGCTTCCGCCAAATCATGCAGCAGTAAGAAGTCCATTTTCCGGCGTTTATCGCTTTCCGGATCGAAAGCGGTATAGGGCAGCTTCTGACCGATAGCTTCGTGCAGCGCGCTAACGCCGCGCCGCAGGACCTCTACTGGCGGGCAGAACGCAGGCGAAAAAGAGACTTCGCCAAGGTGAATAGTCAAGTCGATAGCAATTTCTTCACCTATGCGCGCACGCACCTGGCCAAGCTTTTCGCTCAGCTGTTTCAGCCAGCCAGGGATTCTACCGGCAGAAAGCAGCGCGAAACGGCCTTTGGAGACGGTATAAAGCCTGTCATTGTCCCTGAGCTGCAGGCGCGTTTGCAGCAGAGAGGCGATATTCTGCAGCAGGGCTTCCAGCGCGTACAGGCCCAGCGCGCGGGCGATATCGTAGGCGCGCGACATATCTATACAGTCAATCAGCACCAGACTGTAAGGCTCAAGAGTGCCTGTCTTCTCCAACTGCTCCAGATCGCGAAGCAGGCTCTGGCGGTTAGGCAATAAAGTGACAGCGTCACGCAGGCTGGTGTGATACCAGGCATCCAGCCATGCCGTCATGATCTCTGCCAGCAGCTCCAGCAATTTTACCTGTTCCTCGGTGAAGCTGTGCGGCAGCACGTCGGTAACGCAAAGGGTGCCAACGATAGCTCCATCGCGCATTTTCAGCGGCGCGCCCGCATAAAAGCGGATGAACGGCGCATTCTTTATCAGCGGATGCGCTTTAAATCGCTGGTCCAGATGCGTATCAGGGCAAACCATGACCTGACCGCTGGCCAGCGTATGGCGGCAGAGCGCATCTTCAAAAGAGCTTTGACGCAGTGAAAAATTCCGTGCCGCTTTAATGTATTGCTGATGCTCATTCATAACCGACACGAAGCTGTCCAGCTCGGCCAGCAGCAGATCGGAAGAGCG
>DOOK01000012.1 GCA_003512805.1 Erwinia sp.
CGAAGTGACCGAGGCACACGTTGATATTTTCGATCGTGAAGCGCGTTTTATCGAAACGGTAATGGAGCCGCTGCGCAAGCGTTATCCTGCGCTGAAAGTGGTGTTTGAGCATATTACGACCAAAGAAGCGGCCGACTACGTGCTGGAAGGCAACTCTCTGCTGGGTGCCACCATTACCCCGCAGCACCTGATGTTTAACCGCAACCATATGCTGGTCGGCGGCGTAAGACCGCACCTTTATTGCCTGCCCATTTTGAAACGCAACGTGCATCAGGACGCGCTGCGGAAAGTGGTCGCCAGCGGCCATGAACGGTTCTTTTTAGGTACTGACACTGCGCCACACCTGCGTCATCGTAAAGAAGCCAGCTGCGGCTGTGCAGGCGTTTTTAATGCGCCCTCGTCCCTACCCGCTTACGCTACGGTTTTTGAAGAGCTGGGCGCGCTGGCGCATTTCGCTGCATTTTGTGCCGAAAACGGCCCGCGCTTTTACGGACTGCCGTTAAACGAAGGCACCGTGAAGCTGGTGCGCCAGCCCTGGACCGTGCCGGAGAGCATCGCGTTGGGTGAAGACACGCTGGTGCCTTTCCTGGCTGGCGAAACGCTGAACTGGCGCGTTGAACTTTAATTCAGACAAAATGATTGCTTCCGCAAATATTACTGTATATATTCACAGTAAATTCATCGGAGGCTTTTATGCGTATTGAAGTCACTGTAGCAAGAACCACCACGCTGCCCGCGGGTGCCATCGATGCGCTAAGCGCCGAGCTGGGCAAGCGAATCGATAAACAATTTCCTGAATCCGCCCATAGCGTTTCAGTACGCTACGCCGCAGCCAATAATCTGACGGTGATGGGCGGCGGTAAAGAGGCGAAAGACCAGATTACCGATATCCTGCAGGAAACCTGGGAAAGCGCCGACGACTGGTTTATTACCGACTGATCGACATCCCGTGGTCTTTCCGTTCTTTGCCGGGCTTCGCCGTCCGGCTTTTTTCTTTTCTTCCCTCTTTGCACCCGACAGAATCTGGCTATAGTAGAATGACTCCCTGTGCGTTGTTGCCGCTGGCTAAGAGGTCTGCCATGAATGTTGAAAATCCTGAAGAAGCGATGACGTTTGGCGAGCTGCTGGCGCTGATCGCCGATCAACAGCGCCGTCTGAGCGTGCTTGAAGTGGCCTTCTCGTCGCTCTCCTTGTGCCTGGATGAACAGGCTGCGCTGCGCCTGGTCGATAAGCTTCGTCTGGAAGCGACCCGGTCTGATTACGATGAAAATAAGCGGCAGCATTTTGCCGTGCTGGCCGATGAGTTAGCTAAACGAGCCGGGTGAATAATATTTACTCAAGTATTGTTATTCCGCTGCCGATATTTATTATATCGGGAGCACCTGCTTTTAGTTTCTGCGTACGCAATCCCGTAACAATTAAAGGCAATCGGCTTAGATTAAGATTTCATTCTGCGAGCAATCGGATTTCTGTTATAATTGTCTTGCTCTATGAAAAAAGCCGCATTGAACCTCGATAAATCACTTCGTTGTCATTGTTAACACGAGTAATAAGGGGGTTATAATGGACAGAAACAAAGAGGTTATCCAGACACATCCCCTCATTGGGTGGGATATCAGTACCGTAGACAGCTACGATGCCATGATGATCCGTTTGCATTCGCTTACATCAAATGAACAGCCAGATGATGAAGCCGAAGTGGGCCAGACCTACTGGCTGACCACCGACGTTGCCAGACAATTTATTTCTATTCTCGAAGCTGGCATAGCAAAGATAGAAGCTACTGAATATCAGGATCGCGACTACAAAAAGCACTAATTTTACCCGCGTTAGCCTGAAGGCACCCAAATGGGTGCCTTTTTCATTACTGCCGCATTTTGCTATCCTGCTCGTCTGTTTAACAGAGGAGTCAGGTGCAGATGGTTTATGACTTAATTGTGGTGGGCAGCGGCTCGATCGGTGCGGCCGCCGGCTGGTACGCCACCCAGGCGGGGCTCAATGTCCTGATGATCGATCGGGCGCATCCGCCCCATCGCGAAGGCAGCCATCATGGAGAATCGCGTTTAATCCGCCACGCTTACGGTGAAGGCGCCCGCTATGTGCCCATGGTGCTACGGGCTCAGCAGCTGTGGGATGAGCTGGAGCAGCAATGCGGCGAGCGCATTATGCAGCGTAGCGGCGTGCTTAATCTTGCGCCCAATCATTCCGAATTTCTCCGCAACGTGCGGCAGAGCGCTGAAACATACAGCCTGCCGGTTGAGATCCTTAGCGGTGAAGATGCCGTGCGGCGCTGGCCGCAACTCTCCGTTCCTGAAAACTATACGGGTATTTTCGAGCCGCGCTCCGGCTATCTGAAATCTGAACTGGCTATTCGGCACCTGATTCGGTTGTGCAAAGAAGCGGGCTGTGCGCAGCTGTTTAATTGCGCCGTTACCGGTCTGGAAGAGCGTGATGGCCTGCAGGTGGTGCAGACGCCGGAAGGGGAGTTTCACAGCAAAAAACTGCTGCTAAGTGCCGGAACGTGGATCAAGACGCTTTTGCCGGCCCTGCCCGTTACGCCGGTCAGAAAGGTCTTTGCCTGGCATCAGGCCGATGGCCGCTACAGTGAAAACAATAAATTCCCCGCGTTTACCGTTGAAATGCCGGACGGCACCCATTTTTACGGTTTTCCCGCTGAAAATAACGCCATTAAAATTGGTAAACATAACGGTGGACAACCCATCAGCGCGCCCGAACAACGTAAACCTTTTGGCGCTGTCGCGGAAGACGGCAGCGAATTGTTTGGCTTTTTACGGCAATTTTTACCTGGTGTGGGCGTTTGTCTGCGCGGTGAAGCCTGCACCTATGATAATACAACGGACGAGGATTTTATTATCGATACGCTGGGAGCGGACCGGTTGATTATTAGCGGGCTAAGTGGACACGGATTTAAATTTGCCACGGTATTGGGCGAGATTGCGGCGCAATTTGCTCAAGGAAAACCTTCAAAATTTGATTTAACGCCCTTCTCAC
>DOOK01000013.1 GCA_003512805.1 Erwinia sp.
TCCGTAGCGACTGATGGCCTTCGTTAATAAACTGCGCGTCCGCCTGCGTTTTGCTCAGGTTGCCCCACAGAGAGAAGCTGACATCATCACCCAGCGGGCCGCTCAGAGAGAAGTTCGATCTCTTGGTAGACCCTTCGGATTGATGCTCTGGCATATTCAGGTAGGTGTTCCAGCTGCCGTGCCAGTCGTTACCGGTCTGTTTGGTGATGATATTCACCACGCCGCCTGCTGCACCATTACCGTAGCGCGCGGCGGCCGGGCCTCTGATCACTTCGATATGGTCAACCATTTCGGGTGGTACCCAATTGGTATCGCCACGCGTATCGCGTTCGCCGCGCCAGCCAAGGCGCACCGAGTTACGGCTGGCAACCGGCATTCCGTCGATCAGGATCAGCGTATTTTCGGGCCCCATACCGCGAATATCAATCTGACGGCCATTGCCGCGCTGTCCGCTGGTAGAGTTGCCGGTAAGGTTAACACCCGGCATGGTGCGGATAATTTCAGAAAGATCGCGTGAAAGAGGCCGTTTTTTGATTTCGTCGGCAGTAATAGTGGACACGCCCGGCGCCTGCAAATTTTGCTGCTCCGCCGTCACCATGATAGTTCCGCCTTCTGCATCCCCCGCATCGCCGGGAGTGGCCTTCGTCCTTGTAGTGTCGTCCGCCATGGCGGCGATTGCACCCAGCCCAAGCAAAACCGTCAGTGAGAGTTTTGATAATTTATTCAACTTTCTCATTCCCTGTAGATTCGCCTCCGCCAGTCTCTACAGAGGCAAATAGATGAGTAAACAGGCGGAACTGGTATCGTCCGCCTACGCCTGGCAGGCAACAGGTACGTCCATCCCTGACCTGGCGGTCATACATTATTTCAAATGAAAACAATTATCAATTTGATTATTTGTCTCATTATCATTTAGGGGGATTGATAACAGGAGAGAGCAGATCGGAAAAAGAACGGTGCCTTCACGGATGCCAAGGCACGAGAAAACTATTTGTCTGAAAAAAGCTGCTCCAGGCGAGTCAGTACGTTATTGGCACTGTAGTAATCCAGTCGGAAACTCTCTTCGCCCAACGTATAAACCTGCTTATTTCGCACCGCCGGGGAATGGGCTACCAGCGGCTCGGCCAGCAGCGCTGCTTGCGCTTTATCGCCTGCGGCGAACAGCAGGATCGACTGTCCCGTCAGACCCGTGACCAGGTTTTCCCCGCTTACCGGGATAATGTCCCGGCGCTTAAGACGTTGGCTCGCCTGGCGTAGCACGGCTGTCGGTTCTGCCAGGGTAAAGCCAAGCGATGCCAGCAATTTTCCCTGAGCAGATGCCGGGGTCCAAAGATTGACCAAATGAATAGCAGGATTGTAGACCAGCGCGGAGACGGGCTGCGGGGGCAATTTTAGTTTCGCTTTGACCTCTTGCTCACGCCGGGCGTAGCGCTGAATGGAAGCTTCCGCCTCCGCCTCTTTACCCGTAGCCTGCGCCAGCACGCGTTCAACTTCCTGCCAGCTTTTATCGTCATAGTTAACGACCAGCGTCGGCGCCAGTGCGGCCAGGCGGTCATAGAACGGCAGCGCCGAGTCGTTACCGGTGGCGCTGACGATAATCAGATCCGGATTTTCGGCAGCAATCGCTTCAAGATTAGGTTCACCGCTATAAAGCCGCTTCACCCCTTTTTCTGCCGCCACTTTTCCCCACTGGCGAAAAAACCCCTGGTCGTCGGCGATACGGTGACCGGGCAGAGTGGCTCCGCTGGCGATAACCGGTGCCCCTATTGCCAGCAGCGAGCCGGTCAGCGTGACGCTGGTAGAAAGGATCCGTTCAGGCTGCTTCTTTAACACTATCTCGCCCTTAATGCCGGGAAGATGCCGCGGCCAGCCTTCTTCGGCACGAGTTGAACCAATCGACAGCAGCGAGACAGCAAGGATCAGGGAAAAGATTCGCAGAGTGGGAGTACGCATGGGTCAACTCATTCAGACGGAGCAAAGCGTGAGGCTTTGCAAAGAATCGGATAGAGAAGATGATAATGATTATCTTTCTTATCGGGAAGGAATAATTACGCCCCTGTTTGCCGCAACAGAAAGGGCGCCATTTGGCGCCCTTTGCGGATTAACGCTGGTAGATGATTTCGACGCCTTCGTCGTCTTCATCATCCCAGTCGTCATCCCAGTCGTCGTCTTCTTCCACCGCCGTTTCAGCTTCTTCCAGCTGCTGGCGATGATAGTCGTCCCACATGAACTCGACTTTTTCCGGCTGCTTCTCTTCGACTTCAGCCTCTTTTGGATGGGCATTCAGGAAGGACATCACGTCCCAGCACAGCGGCGTGACGCCAACGCGGTTGGCGGCCGAGATCAGATAGTATTTATCCGTCCAGCCCAGCGCGTCGGCAATGGCTTTCGCACGGGATTCCGCTTCTTCCTGATCCAGCAAGTCAACCTTGTTGAAAACCAGCCAGCGAGGCTTATTGAAAAGCTTCTCGCTGTATTTTTCCAGCTCGCCCAGGATGATGCGGGCATTTTCTACCGGATCGGTTTCATCAATTGGCGCCAGGTCAATGGTGTGCAGCAGTACGCGGCAGCGTTCCAGGTGCTTAAGGAAACGGATACCCAGACCCGCCCCGTCAGAAGCGCCTTCAATCAGGCCCGGAATATCGGCCACGACAAAGCTCTGCTCGCTGTCCATACGCACCACGCCCAGGCTTGGCACCAGGGTGGTAAACGGATAGTCCGCCACTTTAGGCTTAGCCGCGGAAACGGCGCGGATAAAAGTAGATTTGCCCGCATTCGGCAAGCCCAGCATCCCTACATCGGCCAGCAGCATCAGTTCCAGCTGAAGGTCGCGCTTCTCGCCCGGCGTTCCCATCGTTTTCTGACGAGGCGTACGGTTAACGGAAGATTTAAAGCGGGTATTGCCCAGGCCATGCCAGCCGCCTTTAGCGACCATTTGCTGCTGACCATGCTTCATCATATCGCCCAGCGTTTCGCCAGTGCCCTGATCGATGATGCGGGTGCCCACCGGCACTTTGATAATAATATCTTTACCGCGCTTACCGGTGCAGTCGCGGCTCTGGCCGTTTTGCCCGCGCTCGGCACGGAAAGATTTTTCAAAGCGATAATCGATAAGGGTATTCAGGTTCTCGTCGGCCTGCATATAGACGTCACCGCCATCACCACCGTCGCCGCCATCCGGGCCGCCCCTGGGAATATATTTTTCACGACGGAAACTGACGCAGCCATTGCCGCCATCACCCGCAGCAACGAGGATCGTCGCTTCATCAACAAACTTCATGTTACTTCTCCGTAAATCATTTGCCCGCTGCTGGCAGGATGATCCGTCGCGGCTCGCAGGCCTTATGACGGCTGTCCGGGGCGCAGCCCTCGCGTCATTTCCAGACAGGGGATCGCCTTAAGACATCATGCAGCTGAATACAAAGTGTACAGCAAAGGGTTTTACTGGCAACCTGATTGGCGCGCCAGAGGCAGAATGTAAAAAGCCCCGCAATCATAGCGGGGCTTTTTGATTCGCTGCTGAAAGCGGTATCAGGTACCGCCTTCAGGCACGAAAACCTTACTCAGCAACGATGCTGATGTATTTACGGTTGTTCGGGCCTTTCACTTCAAACAGGACCTTGCCGTTTGCCGTAGCAAACAGGGTGTGGTCACGGCCGCAGCCTACGTTGGTGCCCGCGTGGAATTTGGTGCCACGCTGACGAACGATGATGCTACCTGCCAGAACGCTTTCGCCACCGAAACGCTTAACACCCAGGCGTTTTGCGTTGGAATCGCGGCCATTTCGAGTGGAACCGCCAGCCTTTTTATGTGCCATTTGTCAGATCTCCTCTTAGGCGCTGATGCCAATGCTCTTACCATCA
>DOOK01000345.1 GCA_003512805.1 Erwinia sp.
GTTAGCGGCGCGCCAGTAGCGGTCAAGCAGCGCTAATTCTGATTCGGTAGCGGAATGGGGTGAAGGGGTGTCCATCTGCTGCTCCTTTTGAATGAGTCAGCTAAAAGCATAGACGCCTGAGGAAGTTGTGCAGGAAGCGGCAAAATGTGCGTGTAAAAAAGGCGGGAAATCCCGCCTTTCTTCTGGCTACAGCCTTATTGCCGTCAATAACCCGTTTTGCCAGCGGTTTCAGAGGGCGATCCCGCTTTACAGGTTATTTACCGATCGCGGCCGCGGCTTCTTCTGCTTCATCATTAGCCGCGGTGAACGGCGTATAGTCGAGCTGCAAAATACGGCTGGTTTCCGCCAGCTGATGCTCGGTCGCCGCCACGTTGCCGTTCAGTTTTTGGCCGTAAGAGGGCACTATCGATTTCAGCTTCGCCTGCCATGATGGCGTGGTCATTTGTTCGGCAAAGACTTTGCTCATCAGATCGATCATGATAGGCGCGGCGGTAGAAGCGCCCGGTGAGGCGCCCAGCAGTGCGGAGATGGTACCGTCCTGTGACGTGACCACTTCCGTACCCAGCTTCAACACACCGCCTTTTTGCGCATCTTTTTTGATAATCTGCACGCGCTGGCCCGCTTTAACCCGTCGCCAGTCTTCTTTTCTCGCTTCCGGGAAATAGTCCTGCAGCGCCTGACAGCGGTCATCATCGGTTAGCATGACCTGGCCTACCAGATATTTCACCAGGTTGAAGTTATCCAGGCCGACATGCACCATTGGCTTAAAGTTCGACGAGGTCATTGACCCGAACATATCCCATAGCGAGCCCTGCTTGAGGAATTTGGTCGAGAAGGTGGCAAATGGCCCAAACAGCAGCACCTGTTTGCCATCCAGCATCCGCGTATCCAGGTGCGGCACGGACATCGGCGGCGCACCAACCGAAGCTTTACCGTACACTTTGGCCAGATGGCGCTTCACGATGTCCGGATTTTCGCTCACGAGGAACTCTCCGCCGACCGGGAAGCCCGCATATTCTTTCGCTTCAGGAATGCCGGTCTGCTGAAGTAGCGTTAATGCTGCGCCGCCCGCACCGATAAAAATGTATTTAGTGCGGATGGTTTTGCGACGACCGTTATTCTTCAAATCGGCAACGGTGACGTTCCAGCTGCCATCGCCGTTGCGCTTAAAGCCGCGAACTTCGTGGCCGGTTTCCAGCGAGAAATGGGGGTTTTTCTGTAACGAGGTCACCATCTGGCGCGTTATTTCGCCAAAGTTCACGTCAGTGCCCGTGGTGATACGCGTGGCGGCGACGCGATCTTTTTGTGCACGACCTTCCATCAGCAACGGCGCCCACGCCCTGATCTGCTCTGGATCTTCTGAATACTCCATGCCGCGAAACAGCGAGCTTTTTTGCAGCGCCGTAAAACGTTTTTTCAGAAATGCCACATTATCGTCGCCCCACACAAAGCTCATATGGGGAACGGTATTGATAAAGCTGCGTGGATTACGCAGGACGCCTTTCTGGACCAGATGGGACCAGAACTGGCGGGAGATCTGGAAGGCTTCGTTGATCTCGACGGCTTTTTTGATATCAACCGAACCGTCTTCCTTCTGCGGCGTATAGTTCATTTCGGCCAGCGCGGCATGTCCGGTGCCTGCATTATTCCAGCCGTTAGAGCTCTCCTCGGCCACGCTGTCGAGGCGTTCGATCATACTGATACGCCATTCCGGTTCCAGAGCCTGCAACCAGGTGCCCAGCGTTGCGCTCATCGCGCCTCCGCCGATCAGTAATACATCTTTTTCTTCATCTGCCGTAGCGGCTTTCGCAGAGCCCATAGCGGCCAGAAGTCCTGCTAATTTTGGCATGAGGCGACTTCTCCGTATGTTGATAAATCAACATGGTGAGCAGGTGAAACGGCGGCGGTCTCTTTCGGACCGTGGTAGCCGCTTCGCTGAGTACAGGGCGTTTCCATCACAAAAACGGATGATTAACGCGCGTTAAGCGTTGTAGAAATATACCATTGTTACGCATCAATTAAAAAATTGTTTAAAGATTAAAAATGAGAATGAATAATCAAACAAAATTAGAAGAAGTGATGGCGGTCACTGTCTCAATGAAGAAGGCGACAGGCAGGGTGTTATCTTATTTTTAATTTTCAGTCGGATAGGGTAGTTAAGCCCTGGTGGAGGGCGGGGAAAAACAGGCAGGAAATGCGTGAAAAACCCGCACGGTCGGGCGCAATGACTGGCTTATCAGGTTTCCCTGAATGTTAACTGATTGTTAAGTTAGCCTGCCATGCGGTCGTCGACACGCAAAGTAAGGGGAAAGAGACGAAGATTTTTCAGCGGGTAGGACGCCTGACAATAACGTCGGCCTGCACAGTGACTTTTTCAGGATAAAAAAATGCCTGCTCCGCACGGGCGGAACAGGCATTGTTTATAACAACCGGAGGCGTCAGGCTTTTTTCGCCGCCGCAGCAGCTTTAACGATCACGGCGAAAGCATCGGCTTTCAGCGACGCACCGCCAACCAGCGCGCCATCGATATCCGGCTGGGCAAACAGCTCGGCTGCATTCTTGTCGTTAACCGAACCGCCGTACTGAATGATGACCTGTTCTGCAACGGCGGCATCTTTTTTGGCGATATGGTCACGAATAAATTTGTGCACGGCCTGAGCCTGAGCAGGCGTAGCGGATTTGCCGGTGCCGATAGCCCAGACGGGTTCATAAGCAATGACCACGCCGTTGAACGCGTCTGCGCCTTGGGTTTCCAGTACGGCATCAATCTGGCGCGCGCAGACTTCTTCGGTTTTACCCGCTTCGTTTTCCGCTTCGGTCTCGCCAATGCACAGCACCGGGATCAGGCCAGCCGTTTTCAGCACTGCAAATTTTTTGGCAATCAGCTCGTCGCTCTCTTTATGGTAAGTGCGACGCTCGGAGTGGCCGATAATAATGTATTTTGCGCCTACGTCTTTCAGCATGTCGGCAGAAATTTCGCCGGTGAAAGCGCCTGACAGGTTAACGTCGACGTTCTGTGCGCCAAGCACGATATGGCTACCCGAGCTGGCATGCTTTGCCAGATCCAGATAAATCGTTGGAGGGGCAATGGCTACGCCGCAGCCATCCACAGCGCTCAGCTCATTACGCAGACCGGCAATCAGCTCGTTAACCATGTGTTTGCTGCCGTTCAGTTTCCAGTTACCCATTACTAACGGATGTCGCATTCTATCCTCCACGCTTAGCGCGATACGGTTTAATTACCCTGCCTCAGCAGCGTTGTCTGCCGGACAGTATAGAGATCAAAGCCCTTCAGAGCTTTGCTTTTCGTCATTTTTAAAGCCGGTCAGCTGCCGTTCAGGGCAAGTTTTACTGGCTCAATAGCGAAAGTCAGCCCTTTTTCGCCGTTATCGGCCACCACATAACGCAGCGCGCCTTCCGCCTGGGCAGAGTAACGCGAGCCTTTTCCCTTGCTCAGCAGATCGTCCAGCCGCTTCTTACTCTGCAAAGGGGTCAGCGTCGGTTCAAAAAAACGCGTCAGCGCGATCATATAAGCCAGTGCTTTATCCCGTGCGGCTTTCTCTTCCGGGCCCGGCACCGGCAGCCAGGTAATCTGTAACGTTTTGATCTTACCGGTTCCCTGTTCCAGTGCGGTAGAAGAGTAGAGATTTTCATTGATCTTGCTGGCGGCACGGG
>DOOK01000344.1 GCA_003512805.1 Erwinia sp.
GCACATGAGCTTTGTCTGGGGCGACGCTAACGTTGAATACCTGAGCAAGCGCTATGCTGCACTACAGAAGACTACTCTGTTCCAGGGCATGAAGTTCTCTACCGATCAGGATCAGATCAAACAGTGGGCGCCGCTGATCATTGAAGGTCGCGATCCTAAGCAGAAGGTTGCTGCAACCTGGACGCCGGTAGGCACCGACGTTAACTATGGTGAAATCACTCGCCAGCTGACGGCCAGCCTGAAGAAGAACAGCAACTTTAAGCTGGAAACGTCTTCAGAAGTCACTGAGTTTAAGCGTAACGGCGACAACTCCTGGCACGTGACCATTAAAGACGTGAAAAACGGTGGCGAGCGCGCTATCGATGCTAAATATGTCTTCATTGGTGCGGGCGGCGGTGCGCTGAAGCTGCTGCAGAAAACCGGCATTCCGGAAGCGGATAACTATGCAGGCTTCCCGGTTGGCGGCTCTTTCCTGGTCACTGAAAACCCGGCCATTACCAGCCGTCATCTGGAAAAAGTGTACGGTCAGGCTTCCGTAGGCGCTCCACCGATGTCCGTTCCACACATCGATGCGCGTAACCTGGACGGCAAGCGTGTGGTACTGTTTGGCCCGTTTGCGACCTTCTCTACCAAGTTCCTGAAAAACGGTTCGCTGTTCGATCTGCTGAGCACCACCACCACCAGCAACTTTATGCCAATGACTCATGTAGGCATGGACAACTTTGACCTGGTGAAATACCTGATTGGTCAGGTTATGCTGAGCGACGACGACCGCTTTGCCTCGCTGAAAGAGTACTATCCGGACGCGAAAAAAGAGGACTGGAAACTGATCCAGGCCGGCCAGCGCGTGCAGATTATCAAGAAAGATGCGGATAAAGGCGGCGTGCTGAAGCTGGGTACAGAAATTGTGACCGATCAGCAGAAAACCGTGGCGGCTCTGCTGGGAGCATCTCCAGGCGCGTCTACTGCGGCCCCTATCGCTATCAATGTGATGAAAAAGCTGTTCCCGGAACAGTTTAACTCGCCGGAATGGCAGGAAAAAATCCACAAAGTCGTGCCGACTTACGGCCAGACGCTGAACGGCAACACCGCGCTGACGCAGCACGTATGGGATGATACCGCGGCCACACTGCAGCTGACCAAACCACCGGTCATCAACATGCCTGCTCAGGAACCTGCACAGTCAACCATTACCGGCCAGGCTGAGAAAACGCCAGCCGGTCACGATATGGCACTGTAAATCCTGTTTCCCGCGCCGGACGGCGCGGGATTCTTTCCATGATGTATCAAGTTATCCCCTCCTTCCGATAGCCTGCCGTTATTTTCTTCAAAAAATATCAAAGCGAAATGCCCTGCTTTCATCTCCTTATTTTTAACACCACCAGCCAAATGATTTTCCTAAATGGTACAGCGCGTTTCCTGACGCCGCGCCCATGCCGCCGCTTTGCCAGCCATAACAGTCATTAACGTGGTGTCCGTATGATTCGGGCCATCAGGAGTCGTTTCGTTGCCCCCGCTGACATAAAATAATTCTGCATCTTTAAGTAACCTCATGGAAATACCCTCTCGAATGCATTGAAATAATTACCACAGGCTCAGACTCAGACTCAGACTCAGGATAAAGTTATCACTGCGACCTAAGGCACGCATAACAAATCTGATGGAAAATTAAGCAAGCCAGTTAAATGTAAAAGTAATGCTGCCTGGTTTATTTGTGAAGCAAAAAAATAAGTATTTTATTAATTAAGGTGATGCTTCTATTTTAATCAAAAGAAGGAATTATTTTAGCTGAGTAAGGCCAGTTTAAAATTTAGCTGTCAGTAAAGCGCACATTTAAAGAGGATGACCAGCACTATGAGGGATGTGTTATATATTTAGGATTTTTTATTCATAAATATAGTTATAGCGATTAGAAAATACAGGGCTAACCCATAATAAATTTGGATTCTTTCCGGAAACATGGAAAGTGAATGGCAGAAAAAGGGTAGTTCGTCCGTAACACGACCGCTGCTGGCGCGTGTTTTACAGGGTATTTAATTAAGAGTGTATTTGGAGTGTATTATCTATAAAAAGCGCAAAGCGAACGCTGGTATGTATGCAATTAAATACACATCCGGGATGAATTATCGTTAATTTTCATGCTTTATTTTGTAAATACGTTAAATTCCTCGGGTGATGTTATCAATACATAAATAGCGGGAGAGGCACCCTGCCTCTCCCGCTTAGCGTTAACGCAGCGTGCCCGAGGTCTCAGTGGCTTCTGCATGTTCCAGCATGACCGGAATACTTTTGTAAGCCGGAATACCGCTTTCGGTATCGAAGCTGTCCAGCGGCACCAGCACGTTAGCTTCCGGATAATAGGCCGCAACCGAGCCTGGTGCCATGTCATACACCACGATCGTCAGGTTATCCAGTCGCCTTGACGTCTGTTTGCCATCCGGATCGAGTGCCACCATATTCACCTTATCACCAACCCGAACGCGGCGTTTTTCCGCCTCATCTGCCGAGATAAACAGCACGTCTCGCCTGCCGGTTACGCCACGATAGCGGTCATTCAGACCATAGAGCGTGGTGTTGTACTGGTCGTGACTACGCAGCGTCGTTAACACCAGATCGTGGCATTTCAAAGATCGTGGATCTTCGTTAATCCCCTGCATAATTTTGAACTGCGCTTTGCCCGAAGGCGTCAGCCATTTGCGTTCTGACGCGGCATTATAGAGACGGAAACCGCCCGGCTGCAGAATTTTGCGGTTAAAATCCTCGAACGCCGGGAAAACACCCTCAATGGCTTCACGGATAAAGCTGTAGTCGCCGATCATTTTGTCCCAGTCCACTTTGCTGGCCGGCAGCGTCGCTTTCGCCAGCCCGGCGACGATAGCCGGTTCCGATTTCAGCCAGTTTGAAGCGGGCTTTAGCGTCCCGCGCGAGGCGTGCACCATTGACATGGAGTCTTCCACGGTGACGCTCTGTTCGCCCGACGCCTGTCTGTCGATTTCGGTGCGGCCGAGCACCGGCAGCAGATAGTTATGTTTGCCCAGCAGCAGATGGGAACGGTTCAGCTTGGTGGCCATGTGCACGACAAGATCCAGCTTGCGCATCGCCTGGAAGGTTTGCTGCGGATCGGAAATCGCCTCCGCCAGGTTACCGCCCAGGCAGAGCAGCGCTTTGGAATGCCCGTCCCGGATTGCCTGAATGGCCTGGACCGCACCGTGTCCGTGTTTTTGTGGCGGTTTAAAGCCAAAAACCTTTTCCAGTCCGTCCAACAGTGACTGCGGAGGGATTTCAGTGATGCCGACCGTCCGATCGCCCTGCACGTTAGAGTGCCCACGCAGAGGACAGATCCCCGCGCCTTTCTTGCCAATGTTACCCCGCATCAGCAGTAAATTAGCGATTTGCTGCACGTTTTGCGTGCCGTACTGATGCTGCGTGATGCCCATACCGTAACAGATAATGGTTTTTTCGGCTTTGGCGTACAGGTGGGCGATATTCTGGATTTCTTCAAATGCCATACCGGATACTTTCAGAATATGTGGCCATTCTGTGGCATCCAGATCCGCTTTCAACGCGGAAAACCCTTCGGTATGTTCGCTGATAAAACTTTCATCCAGCACACCGGGTTTACCGGCTGCCAGCGCCTGGTCGTGCAGGGTGAGCAGGCATTTCATCACGCCTTTCAGCATGGCGGCATCACCGCCGACACGCACTTTATAATAGGTGGAGGCCAGCTCGGTCGAGCTGAGCGACAGCATCTCCACCGGGCTTTGCGGAGAAGTAAAACGTTCAAGTCCTCTTTCCCGCAGCGGGTTAATGGCCACGATTGTCGCGCCGCGTTTAGAGACTTCACGTAACGTACCCAACATTCGTGGGTGGTTCGTGCCGGGATTGTGGCCGATACAAAGCACAAGGTCGCAATGATCGAAATCATCCAGCTCGATAGTGCCTTTACCTATGCCGATAGACTGCGGCAGGCCAACGCTGGTCGGCTCGTGACACATATTGGAACAGTCAGGAAAGTTATTGGTGCCGTATTCACGCGCAAACAGCTGCCAGAGGAAGGCGGCTTCATTGGAAGCGCGGCCTGAAGTATAGAATTCCACGCTGTCGGGATCTTCGTAGCTTTGCAGCTTTTCACCAATTTCGCGGAAGGCCGTTTCCCATTCGATCGGCTGGTAGGTATCGGTGGCCGCATCGTATTTCATAGGATGAGTCAGACGGCCTTCACCTTCCAGTTCAAACGCATTTCGCTGCCACAGCTCGCTGACGGTATGGGCAGAAAAAAACTCCGGCGTGGTACGTTTGCTGGTGGCTTCCCAGGAAACGGCTTTGGCGCCGTTTTCACAAAATTCAAAAGAGGAACCGTGCTGAGGATCGGGCCAGGCGCAGCCGGGGCAATCGAAACCCTGCGGCTGGTTGACTTTAAACAACGCGATCACATCCTGTTTGACCGACATCTGGCCGCGGATCGCGTCGGCAACGGCCTTTAATGCCCCCCAACCGCCCGCTGAACCGCCGTAAGGCGCTATTCCAATAGTCTTATTCTGTTGTTTCATACGACTCCACATCACATTACAAACCAGCCTTTAGCTTAGAACAGCGTGCGCTTTCCGACCTTTTTTTTGCTTTCAGAATGTTACCGAATAGCGTTAAAAATAACCTTTAGTCCCCTGCACCACCCTTAAGCGAGGCTGATAGCGCGCCTGACAATGCGAGCCGGCCACGGGCTGCCGCTGGCCAGAATGAGCACGTTGTTAACGTCTCTGCTTAATATTCTGATTACACGGGATAAAAAATGTGCGCTTTCCGGCCGATCTGCGCAGGAAAACGATCGATTACTCTATCAGTGGTATACGCTGGGCATCATGTTGACGCACGAGTAACGGCAAAGTAGCGATGTCAGGCTGGTTAACATTAATTTTCAGCTGGCCAGTGCGTTACTGACCGGCAAAGTGAACGGAGTAATCAGCGGTTACCGTGATATCGAAGCGCTAAAGATAACGCTTCAGGGCAAGCAGCCCGTGGTTTTTAACGTCAAGGAGACCAGCCTGTGATGAGCGGATCCGGGTGGCGAATCGCGCCAGCGTAAGCAAACCCGCGATCAAAAAGTGCCTGAACGCACTGCCACCGGGCGACGACTATTTAAGGCGTATATTAAAGAGATCTGGCTGGCGTTGGCAAAGCGGCATCCTGAGTTGAGCACCGACAGGCGTGGAGGGAAACGCTGCCGCTGTATGCCCCTAACCCGGCACGACTGGAGCACCAGCGCTACCCGCAGGACGTTTAACAATCGGCTGATTAAAAAAATTACGCCCGTTAACGACTATGTCGTTGAAATTGAGTAAGCTCGTGCCCTGACGTGACATATTGAATGTTAATCGATTTCAAATTGCGCTGGACAACACCGCAAAGGCATCTGGTAAGGTATGCACAAAATAGCGAAAAATCTGGAATCCCCCATGCTGTCAACCATCATCTATCGTAGCCATATTTCCGAGGATGTCCCTTACAAAAAGCTTGGAAAACTGGCAGAACAAGCTAATCAGGTCAACGAATCACACAGCGTGACGGGCATTTTACTGTTCAACGGCACCCATTTTTTCCAGGTGCTCGAAGGCCCGGAAGAGGCCGTGCTCGCTATTTATGAGGGTATCTGTGGCGATCCGCGCCACCATAACCTGGTGGAGCTGATGCGCGATTACGCGCCAGCCAGACGTTTTGGTAACGTTGGTATGGAACTGTTCGACCTGCGTGAATACGATCCGGAAAACGTGCTGCAGGCCGTGTTGGATAAAGGTACCTCTAAGTACCAGCTGACATATGACGACCGCGCACTGCAGTTCCTGCGCGTGTTTGTTGAGGCGACTGAACGGGAAAACTACTTTGAGATCCCACCGGGCGACTCTTGGGAGTTTGTTGTGGATGACGAGGAAGCCCGCCCTCATGCGGCGATTCCTCCCGCCACGGATGACTACAGCTTTGCTTTTCAGCCGATTATCGACCCGCTTTCTCGCCAGATTGTTTCGCTCGAAGCGGTGATGCGCCCAACATCGGGCCTGTCGGTGACTGATTACCTTGCCGGCCTGCCGCGCAACGAAAGGTATAACGTCGATCTTAAATCCAAGCAGCATGTTTTTGCGATGGCGAAGCAGCTGGGGATAAATGGCCTGACGCTGTCGATTAACCTGTTACCGATGTCGCTGGTAATCGTTCCGGATGCGGTCGATTTTCTGCTGCATGCGATCCACGCCAACGGCCTCGTACCAGAGCAAATTGTTGTTGAGGTAACGGAAAACGGCACGGTTTTCCGCGCGGACGAATTCGAAGCGGCCATAAAAAAGCTGAAGGCATCCGGGATCAGCCTGGCGATTGATGGCTTTGGTGCCGGTTCTGCGGGTCTGGTTCTGCTGACCCAGTTTCAGCCAGACAAAATCAAGATCGACCGCAATATTATTGTCGATGTGCATAAAAGTGGCCCGAAACAGGCTATCGTGCAGGCGATTTTGAAATTCTGTTCCTCATTGCAGATCGCCGTGATTGCCGAAGGCGTTAATAAGCCGGAAGAATGGATGTGGCTGGAGTCAGCAGGTATCTGCAACTTTCAGGGAGCGCTTTTCGCGCCCTCTACGCTGAACGCTTTCCCCGTAGTGGCCTGGCCAGAAAAAATCGACAACGATTGACGATGTCTGCGAACCGGCAACACGCTGTCGGTTCGCGCTCGCTTCCTTTCCCTCATGCAAATTTTTTCGCGCCTGCTACACAAATCAGGGCGGCCGACGCGCACGCCAGCATGGCGCCGTCGATGCTTTCGTGCAGGAACAGCGCCGCAAAGCCAAAGCCGATAAAGGGTTGCAGGAGCTGTAACTGCCCTACCGCCGCCGTTCCGCCCTTCGCCAGGCCGTGATACCAGAAAATAAAGCCGATCAGCATACTGAACAGCGAAACGTAGCCTAATCCCATCCATGCAGAAAAAGCGACCTCCCGGAACGAAACCGGCCAGGTCAGCACGGCCAGGGGCAGCGCCGCCGGTAAAGCCAGCGCCAGCGCCCAGGCAATGGTTTGCCATCCGCCCAGCCTGCGTGCCAGGCAAGCGCCTTCCGCATAGCCCGCGCCGCAGATAATTACTGCCGCTATCATCAATAAGTCTCGCCAGGAAGCGTGACTTTCTTTAGCGGCTAGCGCATAACTGGCGACCACGGCGCCGCCAACCAGCGAAAACAACCAGAATGCAGGTTTTGGTCTGCGTTCGCCGCGCAGGACGCTAAAAGCTGCGGTACAAAGCGGCAGCAGGCCAAGATACATCAGCGAATGGGCAGCGGAGACACCCTGTAAAGCAAAGGCTGTTAGCAATGGAAAGCCTATTACCACGCCCAGCGCCACTATCGTCAGCGACAACAGATCTTCGCGCTGCGGCATTCGTTGGCGACAGACTGACAGCAGCATCAATGCTACCGTCGCCGCAAGACCGGCACGGGCGGAGGTCAGGAACAGTGGCGTAAAGTCCGCTACTGCCAGTCGTGTCGCCGGCATTGAACCGGCAAAAATCACCACGCCAGCCAGCCCACTGGCCCAACCACTTGCTTTATTTTTCATCGTTCCTCCTGGTTATTGTTGCCCAGTAAAGCATTGGCAGGATCGCAGATGCCAGATACAATCCAGTACAATTAACCTGAACTGTACTGGCAAAAAAGGCAGTACAGCCGGAGGAAGACCATGCCGCGTAGCCAGACACGCATCGCTTTAGTAATGGAAAACGTGCGCAAACAGATAGCCACTCGCGCTTATCTTCCCGGCGCGAGCTTGCCTTCCCTTCGTCAACAAGCACGTCTGTCCAACGTGTCGATCTCTACCGTAGTGGAAGCCTATGAAAGGCTGGTGGCAGAAAACGTGATTTCAGCCCGACCGGGTGCCGGGTTCTTTGTATCGGGCCCGGCGGCTCCGCTCGATTTAACCCGGCAAACGGTGGATAAAACGCGCGACATTGATCCCTTATGGATCTCACGCCAGGCGCTGGAGGCCGATCCCCAGCTCCTGAAGCCAGGCTGCGGCTGGCTCCCGCCGTCATGGATGTACGAAGAAGGCATACGTAAAGCGATGCGTTTGGCAGCGCGAGCGCAGAATACGCTGCTGACTGACTATGCCACGCCTTACGGACACGTTGAGTTACGGCAGCTGCTAGGTCGAAAACTGGCAAAAACGGGAGTCACCGCGACGACAGATCAAATCATGCTGACAGAATCGGGCACCCAGGCCGTGGATCTGATCTGCCGTTTTTTGCTCCAGCCGGGAGACTGCGTGCTGGTTGACGATCCCTGCTATTTCAATTTCCACGCGCTGCTTCGCGCGCATCCGGTAAAAGTTATCGGCGTGCCTTTCACGCCACAGGGACCGGATCTGGCGGCTTTTGCCCATATTCTGCAAACCTGTTCGCCGCGGCTCTATATCACTAATGCAGGCATTCATAATCCTACCGGCGTATCGCTGACGCCAGTGGCGGCCCATCAGATGCTTAAGCTTGCAGAGGCGGCCGGGCTGATTATTGTTGAAGATGATATTTTCGCCGATTTTGAAACCTCTCCGGCGCCAAGGCTGGCAGCTTATGATGGTTTACATAACGTGATCCAGATTGGCAGTTTTTCCAAAACGGTTTCGGCAGCGGTTCGTTGCGGCTATATTATCGCGCGGCGTGACTGGATGGACAGCCTGGTCGATTTGAAAATCGCGACCAGCTTCGGTGGCGGTCAGCTTGCCTCAATGCTGTTGTTTAGTGCCCTGACAGGCAGTGGCTATCGACGACATATGGAATCGGTGCGGCTCCGGCTGACGGTAGCGATGCAGGCTACGCTGGAAAACCTGGCGTCGCTGAATATCAGGCCATGGCACACTCCTCAGGCTGGCATGTTTCTCTGGTGTCGCCTTCCTGATGGCGCCGATGCCGCGCAGATAGCTCGCGCTTGTTTAAAACAGGGCGTCGTGCTGGCACCCGGTAACACGTTTAGCCAGTCCGGGTCGGCATCGGATTTTTTGCGATTTAACGTCTCGCAGTGTAACGATTCTGCCATCTTTTCTGCGCTGAAAAGCGCCCTTAAGCCGAGTTAATTTTATTTTCAGCACTCACTCCGGCAGCCGCGTAATTTTTTCTTTTAATATCCTGATTAATCAGGATACTTTGTGTACGTTGAGCGAAGGCTTCTCACCGTCCGATGAAGGGCGCCACCCGGCTATAAGGATCTCTTCCGTATGCAATTTTCCAGCGGTTTTTTTCTCAGCCTGTCGCTCTGTCTGGATATTGGCATTGCCAATATCGCCATGATAACCCTGGCCATGCAGCGCGGCTACTTTCACGGTTTCTGGCTGGGCATCGGCACCTGTGTCGGTGACCTGGCGTACGCGCTGCTCGCGCTGGCCGGTATGACGGTGTTGCTGCAGTTTACTGCGGTACGCTGGATGCTGTGGCTTGGCGGTGGCGCAATGCTGCTGTGGTTCGCGCTAAAAATGACGCTGGCTGCGTTCCGCCGTCAGGACGAATTGCGCACTGACAGGCAGCAGCAGGCCAGACCGCTAAGCAGGGAGTTCGGCCGCGGCGTGATGCTTGCTATGTCCTCTCCTACGGCAATCCTGTGGTTCGCCACCGTTGGCGGTGCGCTGATTTCCCGAATGGGCCAGCACAGCGCAACGGATGCGGGCTGGTTTCTGGGTGGGTTTTTTCTGGCGGGCGTGTTCTGGACCTGCGTGCTGTGCCTGGCAGGCAGCTTCGGCGGCAGGCTACTGGGCGCACGCCTGCTGAAATATTCCTACATGGCCTCTGCCGCCATCTTCAGCTACTTCGCGATTTACGTGATTGTTTCAGGCTATCGCGAGTTTATTGCAGTCTGAATCGCCGCGCCGATAACCGTAGAGGCTGGCGGCGCGGCGTTCAAAGCAAAATAATTCAGTGTTTGATTTGATGGAGGTCGTCCGGCGACAGTCCGGTCACTTCCATAACGGCTGCGCGGTCAAAACCTTTCGCCAGCATGTTGCGGGCAATCTTCAGGCTGGCTTCGCGTTCACCCTCCTGATGGCCCTTGCTCAAGTCCCTGCTTCATTCCCTGCAGCATTCCCTGTTCTCTGCCCATCTCTTCAAGCCTTTTTGCTATGGTCATCAGTTCATCCTTATGCTGTGGCAACGCCTCTGCCAGTTCATGGAGAAATCCTTTTACATCGGGCGTTTCTCCTGCCTGAATCATATAGTTTATCAGCGCGGCCTGCTGTTGACCGCTCAGATCGTTATCCTGCATCAGCTGAGCGATAGGGATAAACAGTTCGTGCAGATCGCGAAGGCGAATATGTTTTTGCCGCAGCGTCAGCAGAGCCATTTTGCGGTGCTTTAAAATTTCATCATCCGGAATAAGAGTAATATCGGCCAGCGGAAAATGGCCGCTGTAAAGCTGTGCTGCGTGCCTGGGTTCATTAAAAAGATCCAGCCAGTTCATGCTGTGATAAGGCGATCGGCCGCCCTGGAAAAACAACACGGGTATCACCAGCGGCAACATGTTATGTCCGGCATCCAGATGTAGTTGCATAGCTGCAATGGCATACCGCAACAGGCGGAAAGGCATCATTTTGTCTGGCGAACTCTAATGCTCAATCAGCACGTAGACATAGCAGTCGCCGCGGACGGTCTTAAGGGAGTAAAGGATATCGCTGTAGCAGGCTCGCAGGTCATCATCGACAAAACTGTCCGACTCAAGCCTGAGCGTCTTTAAATCACAGATTCCCCGTAGTGACTCGGGCAGATACAGTTCCATAAAATCCTGGGCGTGCCGCGTATTGGACAGAAAAGTTTTAAAGATTGCGTCATGCGGTATAGGGGTACTGTTTTGCATTTGGGCCATCCTGTGCCGTAGTAATGAAAAAGCCTGCAAATTGCGGGTGCATTACAGGCCAGGGGCGTGAAGCTGGCGCTCGGAGCCAGCCTCTATGACCCGTCAGACGCGATGGGGAAAATGTTTTTCAACGTGCTGGCGACCTTCGCAGAATTTGAAGGCGACCTGATACGCCTGCGTACCCGGGAAGGAATGGCCATTGCCCGGGCAATAGGGAAATTACGGGGGAAACAACCAAAGTTGTCAGAAAAACAACAGAGAGAGCTGTGCCGGATGCATGAAACCGGCCAATACTCGATTAGCGACCTGGCTGAATTATTTTCTGTGTCACGGCCAACAGTATACCGGACGTTAATACGGAGTCGGACACTTCCGGAAGGGAGTAAATAAGCGAAAGGATTGTTAATTGAAAGTAATACAGGCACAGATATGCAATATAAGTCATTTTTACATGGACCAGGACTTAATCATGCCAGTATCAGCGTTGCAGCACAGAGTTACAGCCGGAGCTTATCAGAATAAACTTCACGATAATATCAGGGGAAGCTCCACAACACCGGCTCAGGGCATAAACCGGGACCACTCTGCCATCCCGGATGGAATACACCATTTAGGAAGCAGCATTAACAGAGCAGTCAATTCTCACGCAGAACTGAGCAGGCCCCAGACTACATCTCCGCGACAAGGCATAGCCGCACCGCTGTTGATGCTGTTGAGCCAGGCTCGGTTCGCTGATTCCCCCTTAGCTGCAGCTGGCAGAACAGCCGTATCCGGGAGCGAAATGAAACATCCAGTGTCTGAAAACGTTGAGCAATCGGATAACGATAATAATTTACTCAGCACTCTCTGGAATCCTATCCCACAAACCCTGTCCAGGGCGGGTGAATTTATGCTTCAACATGACCCTTTGCGCTTTCCAGAAGCCAGTGCCTTACCCGCAGGAGGATACCAGAATAAAGCAATAAAAAGATTTCCCAGATATGCTGTTTTTCAACCGAAAACAACAACTTCCTCCCCTGTTCCTGATGATGTTAAAATCGAAAAATCCAGCTTTTCGATTTTAACATCATCA